>CANKTT010000053.1 GCA_947486505.1 Actinomycetota bacterium
AAGTATCACGTTGGCGATCCACAGGCGTTTTATTCGGGTCAGGATTTCTGGATCGTTCCAGAAGACCCAACTAAGCCAACTGTTGGTCAAGCTCAGCCGCCTTATTACCTGACTTTGCAGATGCCAGATCAAAAGGCGCCAAGTTTCTCATTAACAACAACTTATGCGCCGACTAAACGCCAAACTTTGGCAGCATTTATGTCGGTTAACGCGGATGCTGGCGATGACTACGGAACGATTCGAGTTTTGCAATTGCCTCGAAATACAACCATCCCAGGTCCACGCCAAGTACAAAACAACTTTGAATCTGACCCTGAAGTTGCGAAGCAACTTTCGTTGTTGCGAAGTGGTGGTTCAGACGTAGTACTTGGTAACTTGCTATCGTTGCCCGTCGGTGGCGGATTGCTTTACTTCGAGCCGGTCTACGTTCGAGCATCCCAAGGTGGCGGCTACCCATTACTTCGCAAGGTACTTGTGTCCTTTGGATCTAAGGTCGCTTTCGAAGATGATTTGGAAACTGCTCTAAAGAAGGTATTCACTGGGCAAACCACGATCCCAGTTGACCCTACGGATCCGGAAGCTCCTGAGCCACCGGTTACTACTCCAGAACAAGATCTTGCTAAAGCGATTGTGGATGCCAACAAGGCATACAACGACGGGGTAGCAGCGCTTGCAACTGGAGATTTTGCGGCTTATGGAGAGGCGCAGGATCGACTTTCTGAGGCACTAGAGCGCGCTACGACGGCAGGCAGTCAGATTGCTGGAGAGAGTCTGGCAATCACTCCTACGCCGTCTCCAGTTGCTACTCCGGCACCTTCACCTACTCAATCAACAAGTTAGCGATTTGGTTGGGCTGGAATCCTCGCGTATCCTTAACGAACCGACGCGGGGTGGAGCAGCTCGGTAGCTCGCTGGGCTCATAACCCAGAGGTCACAGGTTCAAATCCTGTCCCCGCTACTAAGAAAAAATGGACCCATCAGGGTCCATTTTTTATTATCCGCGTCACTCGGATTTGGGATTCCCAGCAAATAAAGAAGTTGATGTTCCGAATGCATAACTTTTCACAGACATCGTCTATCGGCATTCGGCTGTCCCCGCTACTAAAAACAACAGACACCTTCGGGTGTCTTTTGTTTTTATCTAAGTAAGTGAGAATTTACGTGGCACCTGCCATCGCAGGGCTAAAGTAGGAGTGTGGCGGACAAAAAGCAGACAGAATCGGCTCCTGGTGGCCGACAAGCTGCCTATGTCGCTCGGAATCGGGCTGCGTTAATTAAGGCGGCCCAAGAGGTGTTGGCTTCCACTGGGCCCAGCGCGACCATAGATGATTTGGCAAATCATGCCCAAGTATCTCCCACAACTTTGTACAAGTACTTCCCAAATAAAGACGTTCTGTTTAAGGAAGCTTTAGAGCAGATCTGGCGCGATTGGGTTTTGTGGGCGTACAACGGAGTCCCAGCGGGACGAAGTCTTGAAGAAGCTATCGACACTGCTCGCAAACTCTTTTGGACCAAGAAAACCCATCCATTTTTTGCAAAGATTCTGCACAATACGCTAGAAAATCCTTCATTCGTAATCGAGGCTGTGCAGGCGGACGCTACCCAGGTTTTTAATGAATTGGCTAAACGTGGTGAGCTATTGGGAGATGACTTCGATAAAAGAGTGATATTGATGGGTTACAGTATGGCTGGAATTTTAACGGGCGTGCATGTGACCGGCAAACTCTCACCTGCCCAAGCTGAGTCAGCGCTGGGAATTGCTCTTTCACTCTGGGGCATTAGCGAAACCCAAGCCAAAGCAATAATGTCTCGGCCACTTGTTTTTGCGCCAGTTGCGTAATTCAGATCTCTAAATGAATTAATCGCTGAGAATCTCAGTGATCTTTTCTGCATCGCGCAATATGGACCCACCAATCAACATTGGTTGAGTCTCGTCCAAATTCCTTAACTCCGCAATGGCTTTCTTTCGCTGGTCTTGCCAATCTTCTAGATCTTCATGCTGCACATCGGCAGGATAATCCTCGGCAATTTCAGCTTGGTCAGAAATAACTTCGGCAGTAGCACTTAGGACTCCAGCCAAAGCGGCAGCCAATAGAGCTGGTAATTGCTGCGAACTGCCAGAAGTAAGTACCAGCTCGCGGCAAATGTTTAAAACTGTGTCAGCCGTAGCTTCAGTTAGTTCGATTTGCTCGACAACGGCCTTAGCATCTGCGTAATCAATTGCTGGAGACCAAGCGGAGCCTGCCAAAGCGGATTCAGCATTGGCTTTGATTTCATCAATCTCATTTGAGATGAATTCAGCTCGGGCCAGCCAACGGCTTGCAATTTTTGGATCAACCGTGCCGTCATTTTCCGTCAAAGCTTTTGCGATGGCGTGAAGTAACGCCGACATTGCAAACGATTGTTTAATGCCAGCCTTTAGGGCGCGGTCTTGCGGCGAACCATTTCGGACAAAGTATGACGCAACCATAGCGAGACTTGCGCCGAGTAATACACCGAAAAAACGTTGTTCAATCGAGCTCGCAGTAATGCTTGGCCCAACAACCAAAATCACGGTAACGGCAATTGCGATCGCACCTTCCTCACCGAGCTTTAACAATCTTGCCGTAACAAAGCAAGCGAATATCGCAAACATCACAACCACTGAGTTAAACCCAATGAGCTTCATGGTGGCAAAGGCGACCGTGCCTCCAATCACAACACCAAGGATTTGGAAGAAACTCTCCTTGATTGAGTCATGAAAGGTATGTCGTACTGAAATCACCGCGGTAATAGCAGCCGATACACCAGAAACATTTGGAAGATTTGCGCCAATGAAGTAAGCCAGAGTTCCTGCGATTGTTGTCAGCGTTGCCAGTCGAAAATATGGAGCATTAACTATGTCGACAAGTGTGACTTTTTTGCCTGCGACATTTCGCGGTATAAAGAAATCCGTAACCCTAGACATAACTTGCTTTCTGATTGGCTCAAGGCAATTCTATCTCGAATTTTCAATTCACAAAGAGAGAAAGTTAAAAGGTTATGGTCGCAATGTCATGATGCGAACTCGCATCCACTGTGACACGCATTCCTTCGAATAGTTGATCATATTCAGATTGTTCAAGTTCAACAATCGGCAGACTTATTCCATAAATTTCAGCCGAGACCAATGCTCCAATCACCAAAATGGTGTCGCATTGCAACATCACAATCGCAAGCGGTCCATCACCAGTTCTAATTAACTCTGCCAGAACAGCGGTAGCAGAACTAGAACCTCGCCCAGAAGGCATGACCAAAATCTTGTTAGTCATTTTTGCCTTGTGCTGGGCGTGATGGACATCGATTATTTCACCGTGGTGATCCACGCCTCCCCAGAACGAAACCGGTTCAGTCAGCACTAGAACTTCGCCTTCGGCAGTTCCAGGATGAGAAACTTTTCCGGATAAAACGGTTGCCATGTTTACGCCCACAAACTTTCATCTCGCACGACTTTGCCAGCCCGAGCTGAGGCTACGCATTCGGAAAGACTTCCCAGAACTGTATCGATACCTAAGTTCCCTGGTGCGTACCACGCCCACTTACCTGAATTGGTCATGACGTTTCGAACATTTCGATTCAATACAGGAGTCACATAAGTACAGGTGTCAGTCACTACCCGCCCTCCGGCATTTAAGAAAACATCGAGATAGCCCAGCTCCTTGGAACGTGCCATCACATCCCGGCTAGTTGATATGTAGAAGTCAATTTGGTCGGCAAACTTAGGTCCATCACCAATAACTTCGGATAAGGCTCTGAATTCATCGACGGAAAAGTGGGGAGTACCAAGGCTTACGGCATCGAGTTTGTCACTGGATGTTGTACTTAGTGAATCTCTTGCTTCCCGAACATCTGCCGCAGTCATCTTTAGATACTCGGCGTTCGGCGCGACGATTGCTTCAAGAGTCGGCGCTTCGGGTGTAATTCCAACGACATGGAATAGCCCAACGCCGCCAGCGGATGCACTGGTTGCCCCCATACCTTTTAGGCGGTCTTCAGTAACGCCACCATCATTTAAGTCGCCAGGTAGGCCAACCATGGCGGCAACCCGAGTTCCAGCCCGATTTCCAAGAAGCACACCCAAGGCAGCCCACGCGGCATCTTCAGAAAATACTTTTGCATCGATCTCGGAAAAATCTAAAACTAAAACTGCTTTGCGAGCTTTGTCATGATGCAGTCCACCGAATGGAACTCGGCCCGTAACTGCAGCTGATAAATCTAAGAAATCACCGTAGCGATCTGATCGAGCCCCAAGAACTGAATTAACAAATGCAATGGCATTCGACTCAGCCCAGGCAACGTGACTTCCAAAAGCTGGGCGATGTCCTGCTTGATATGGAGCACATGACCAAGTTGGCTCACAGCCAAGTGCGATGTGGGCATCCATCAATCGACGGCCGTGTGACATTAATGTTTCATCGCCATGTACCAAATTAGGATGTAAAAGATCAAGTGAACCGACGTTGGTCGTAGTTTTAACTTTTACTTTGCCGCCAAGCGCAACTAGTTTTTCAGTGAAATCTAATCCCGCCTCGCCGTGATACAAAGTTCCATCAGCATGCACTGATTCAATCTCAATCAATTTTTCGGCGCCATTGGCTCGGGCGACTCCGACAATGATCCGCATGCACATTGCAACTGCCGGACCGTCATCGCCATCTAGCATTGCTTGCTCTTCGTTGGTGAGTTTTAAAGAATGCGAGCCCGATGACATGAATTGTTCTCCAGAAATAACTAGTTCCTAAAACCTTACAGTCAAGGCCCTAGAAACTAGTAACAATTAATGATTTAGCGGCGATGAATTGGTTCATCAAACCAGTGACGGGCTGCGGCGAGTAATTGGCCATCACTCATTGCTGGGACATTTATATCAAGTGACCCAATAATCTTGTTGGCCACATTTGCATGGTGTCTTTCAAGATGTTGAATCAGTTTCAGAACTGCGTTGCTCTTTCCAGTTCCATGCCCAACCAGAAGGATCTCTCCGGCTGGTTCAAGAATTCTAGAGATTTCTTCGTAGTAGGCCTTGTCGGCTTTGTCGCTTTCGTGACCAGTATGGTGTTGGGCCTCACGCACATGAATATTTCGGGGCACAGGTGGATGGATCAGTTCGGGCTTGGTGCCCTTCTCTGCATTTGTAAGCCAGACCTTAGTTTCATTACGTTCTACAACTGCGACAACTAGGCGGTTGGTTAGATCTTCGCTCATCATTATCTCCCTACTTATTACTAACAGCGTACGCCCAATTCGCAACAAAAAATCAGAGATTTATTAGCTAAATCTTGTATGAAAGCAAACCGTTAATTGTCCTGCACGAGTCGCTGGAAGAGAATAGGTGAGTTAAGTTGAAGTTATGAATCAAACCGCGTTCAAGAGTTTTCCTAAAGTACTAGTTATAGTTGCAATCGCAGCGTTTTCCCTCTCGGCTTGCTCGAACAGCAGCAACTCTGCGCCAGCAAATTCCCAAAGTGCGGACGGCATGATGGGAAGCGCAATGCCAGACACCGCGTCCTCGTTATCAGCGGCAGACATCATGTTTTTGCAAATGATGATCCCACATCACGAACAGGCAATTGAAATGTCAAAACTTGCAACTACAAACACAAAGAATCCTGAAGTTTTAGATCTAGCCGCCCGAATTGAGGCTGCACAGCAACCTGAGATTGATCTTATGAACAAGCTACTCTCTGACGCTGGACAGTCAGTTATGCCAGGTCACAGCATGGGTCACGGCATGGGTGACAACGGCATGATGGATGAGGCCGACATGGACACCCTTGCCGCTGCAAAAGATTCAGCATTCGATGTGCTGTATTTAACGGGCATGATTGCACATCATGATGGCGCAATTGCAATGGCAGGAGAAGTAGCGGAAAGTTCAAATTCAGCAGTAAATACTCTGGCGAAAAACATAGTTTCGTCTCAGGCCGTTGAAATTGCGGAGATGACTAAGTTGCTTGCTGCCGCTTCCTAAGAATGCGACAGAATGGCCTTATGACTTCGCCTACGCCCATCATTTTGGATTGCGATCCAGGACATGATGATGCGATGGCAATCCTGCTGGCGGCAGCCAATCCTGCAATCGAACTTCTGGGAATAACTACAGTTTCAGGAAATGGTTCTCTGGATAAAGTCACATACAACGCCCAGCGGGTTTGTGCCCTAGCCAACATCGTCGTTCCAATTGCTAAGGGTGCCAATGATCCAATGGCAGGCAAAGCAAGTGCTGCGCCAACCATCCATGGCGTGAGCGCACTTGATGGAGCTGAACTACCTGAACCAGCATTCGAACTCAGTTCTTTCACCGCCGTTGAACTAATCGCTGACTTGGTTAGTAATTGCGATCGAAAAGTAACTTTGATTCCTACCGGCCCACTTACAAACATTGCAATGTTCCTGCAAAAACATCCAGAATTACACGATCGCATCGAACATATTTCGTTTATGGGTGGCAGTACTGAACGCGGTAATTGGACTCCCTATGCTGAATTCAATATTTGGGCTGATCCAGAAGCTGCAGATGTTGTACTCCGAAGTGGTTTGCCACTGATCATGTCTGGTCTGAACATTACTCATCAGGCTTTAGCTACTCCTGAAATTTTGGACCGGATTGCGAAGTTAGACACCAAGCTTGCTCACACAATCGTTGACCTACTTAAGTTCTTTGCAGATACTTATTGGGATGTTTTTGGAATGCCTAACCCTCCGGTACATGACCCGGTTGCATTGGCCATCATCATTGACATGTCAGTCGCAAAACTTGTTTCAGCACCAGTGTCAGTTGAGTTAATCGGTGAACTTACCCGAGGCGCCACGGTAGTTGATTTGCATGGCATAACTGGCCAAACCGCGAATGTTGATGTAGCAATGGAATTAGACGTCGATAAATTCTGGAACATGTTGATCGACGCGATTGATGTATTGGGAACCTGAAGTTCTGCGCCGATAGAGTTGAGACGTGACTCCACGCCAGCTGAATATGTATTTCTGGACATTCATGTTCTGGGGACTTTCGTTCGTATGGCTCACTAAGGTCGTTGAGACCTTTGGTTGGGTTGGCGGAGTTAGTTTCCGCGCATTTGCAGCAGTTTTGATCCTTTTGATTTTGTCAAAAGTCATGAAGGTTGCCTTAACTTACGATGTCAATGACACAAAGCACTTTGCTATTTTGGGCGCAACTTCAGTTGCCATGAATCTTGGTGGCATGACCTATGCGCTATCAAAACTTGGAACTGCACTTACCGCCATATTGGTGACGACTATTCCGCTTTACAGTGCACTGATCGAACGCGTCTGGGGTAAAGCTAAGCACACCAAATTAATGATTTTGGGATTGTGGATTGGTTTTGGGGGAGTCGTAATCTTGATTGGACTTTCCTCACAAGCACTAGACATTGACTTCTTACTCGGATTCATAGGATCAACTATCGCCTCGTTCGGGTTTGCACTCGGTGGGAATTATTCCAAAGTCAAGGCCCAGCACATCGGTGCCTGGGAGCAAACCATAGGCACGTTTACCTTCGGCGGGCTTTACCTGCTGCCATTCATGTTCTTAGTTCCAATTGTTAAGACTCCAACTTTGGCTTCATTTGGCTGGCTGTTTTTACTAGCAGCTACCGCAAGTTCGCTTGCGTATATTCTGTATTTCCGATTGGTCGCTGAAATCGGGGCGACAAAGGCGCTAACTACTGAATTCATGGTTCCGGTAGTAGCAGTAATAGTCGGTGCAGTTTTCTTGGGCGAGAAAGTTACTGTGACGGACTTGATTGGCGCAGCATGTATCTTGCTGGGTAGCTCTTTGGTTCTGGGACTACTGCCACTGCGACGTAACACCGAATCGATTGCTTCGTAAGTGTCCGCCAAGAAGACTCCTAAGCGTTATGGCTGGAACACTCCAGTAACAGCAGTTGGCCCACAAGGTGGGTCAATGCTACGAAGCATCAAAAGCATTACCTCAGATCCACTTACGTACCTTGAAGCCACTTGGTCGGAATTTGGTGACGTAGTTCAGTTCCCAATTCCCAAACCAGCGACCTACTTAGTGACAAGTCCTGAAGGCGCCAGAGAAGTTCTGGTTAATCAGCACAACGAAACTTCCAAGCGCACTTTGCAATACAACAATCTCTCGCTGGTAACCGGTGACGGTTTACTAACTGCTGACACTCAGGCTTGGCGACCGCGTCGACGAATGCTGCAGCCGGCTTTTCACAAAGAGATGGTGGCACTTTCGGCAAATCACATTGAAGCTGGGTTAGCCAAACTTGATGCTCAGTGGCTGGAACTGACATCGGAAGGTACCGCGATAGTTGATATCGATCACGCCATGATGAGCCTGGCGCTTGAAATAACATGTGGCGCATTGTTTGGAATTGATGTTGATGAGGATGTTGACGAGATAACTTCGGCTACTTTGATTGCGCTTCATGGCGTAGTTGCTAGAGCACGTAATCCAATTTCAGTTCCATTAGGTTTCCCAACACCTGCGAATCTAAGAATGAAACGTGCAATAAAGCGGCTTGATAAAGCTGTCGATGCAATATTGAGTTCTCGGAATCTAAACAAACTTCCAGCGGATGCACCTATTCGCGACATGTTGGATGTGTTACTCGATCCAGATTTAGAAATTCCGTTAACAAAGCAGCAAATTCGCGACGAGATAGCAACCTTCATCGTTGCCGGGCACGAAACGGTCGCCAGTGCACTTACGTGGGCTTGGCATTTATTGGTTACGAATCCAGACGAATTACAGAAACTTAAGAATGATCCAACTCGAGCCCAGTTGGTATTTGATGAGTCATTGCGGTTGTATCCGCCGGCTTGGGTCATCACCCGTCGGACATTAAGTGACTTAACGGTTGATGACGTACTGATTCCAGCGAATTCTCTTGTGATTGTGAGTCCGTGGTTAGTGCATCGAAATCCAAAAGCTTGGAAAAATCCAGCTACATTTATGCCTGACAGATTTAAAGCAGGTACCCCACAACTTGGCTACATCCCATTTGGTGCAGGCGCGCGCTTATGTATTGGAAAAGAAATGGCGCGACTTGAAGGTTCACAAAT
>CANKTT010000054.1 GCA_947486505.1 Actinomycetota bacterium
GATCCTGCCGCTGCACCAACCAATTGATGGCATTTCAAATGCACCAAAGATTACAGTTGCTGATGCTCAAGTTCGTTGGAGTGACCCAGCCCTTGCAGTGGACCGACGCATCCGCGCAGTTACTAAAGAACCCGGAGCTTGGACCATGTTTGGTGATACTCGCATCAAGCTACAACCCGTAACGGTTTCACCACAAGTAACAGACTTAGCACCAGGTGAAGTTCAATTACGTGACGGGGAAGTCTTAGTAGGAACCGGAAGTCACGCCGTTGCACTGGATCAAGTACAAGAAGCGGGCCGGAATCTAACAGATGCAAAAACTTGGTTTAGTAATCAAAAATCTTCCGTGGTGTTTGAGTGAGTAATTCTGGAACCACTCGACGCGTAGCATTCGATGTACTTCAAGCAGTTCATGACAAAGACGCCTATAGCAATTTGGTTTTACCTGCAGTCCTAGATGACTTTAAGGTTTCTTCCCGTGATGCCGGACTTGCAACTGAGATTACCTATGGCGCATTGCGCCGACAGGGAAGTCTGGATGCAGTAATCGATGCTTGCGCTTCCCGAACCGACACCATGGACAGCAAGGTTCGAAACATCTTGCGCGTTGGCGCCTATCAATTGCTATTTATGCGAATCCCAGCCCACGCTGCTGTCGACGAGACGGTCACTCTGGCTCGTGACGTTGCTGGCATGGGTGTGTCGAAGTTTGTCAATGCCGTGCTTCGAAAGATCTCTGCCAGCACTTGGGAAGAATGGCTACAAATCTTAAGTGAAGGCAAAACTCCAGTTGAAGTTTTAGCACTTGAATATTCATATCCGGTTTGGGTAATTCGAAGCCTGGCTGATGCTTACAAATGCGACTTGGATTCAATTCGAGAAGTGTTAGCAGCCGGTAACGAGCCAGCGCTAGTTTCCCTAGTTGCTAAACCTGGCCAGGCTGACGTGACTGAGCTCTTAGATTTACCTCACGTTATTCCAGGCAGATGGTCGCCGATCGCAGCAACTATGTTGCGCCCGAGTGGACCTGATGAAAAATGGTCAACGCGACCTGGTGACATCGATGCCGTGCGTGACAACCGAATTGGTGTCCAAGACGAAGGCAGCCAGCTAGTTGCACTTGCGGTAGCAAATGTTGAAATCGAAGGCACGCAAACCCATTGGTTAGACATGTGTGCCGGGCCCGGTGGCAAAGCTGCGATCTTGGCAGGACTGGCAAGTGAAGCGGGCGCAGACTTCACAGCACTGGAGCCGATTCCTTCTCGCGCACACCTAGTTTCAAATTCATTGTGGAATGCACCTGGCGAACATCAAGTTATTGAAACTGATGCTCAGGAATTCAATCCTGATCATAAGTTTGATCGCATTCTGGTTGATGCACCGTGTACAGGATTAGGCGCACTTCGTCGTCGCCCCGAAGCGAGATGGCGTCGCCAGCCAAGTGACATTCCACCTCTAACAGCATTGCAACAAGAACTCTTGGCTAAAGCAGGGGAACTCGTGCGCGTTGGTGGCGTAGTCGGATATGCAACTTGCTCGCCGCACTTAGCTGAGACCGATGCAATTGTTGCGAGTTTCTTGAAGCGAAATCCGAATTTTGAAAGTGTCGATGTTTCCCCAGTTCTGCCACAACTGAACCTGCCCAAAGGGTCTATGAATCTGCGACTGCGTCCAGATGTTCACCACACAGATGGCATGTTCTTGGCGATTTTGCGCAGGACCGCATAGCCCCATTGATTTGGCTAGGCTTAAGACGTGGGTCTACGAATTTCGCCGAGCATACTTTCTGCTGATTTTGGCAACTTAGTTGCTGACTGCAAGCGGGTAGCTGAGGGCGCCGACTGGTTACACGTTGATGTCATGGACAATCACTTTGTTCCTAACCTGACTATTGGCCCTGTGGTTGTTGAGTCGATCATTCGTGAAATTTCTACACCAGTTGACTGCCACTTAATGATCAACGATGCGGATCGTTGGGCTCCGGGCTATGCCGAACAAGGGGCCAAGAGCGTGACTTTCCATGTTGAGGCTGCGACAAATCCTCGCCAAGTTGCCCGAGATATTCGCAACCATGGTGCGCGGGCCGGAATGGCCATAAAGCCAGGAACCAAACTTGATTACTACGAAGATCTATTTCCTGAACTAGACATGATTTTGATTATGACGGTTGAGGCAGGTTTTGGCGGGCAGTCGTTCATGGCAGATCAAATAGGAAAGATTAAGCGAGCACGCGAACTAGTTAAAAACCTTGGCTTAGATATTTGGATTCAAGTTGATGGCGGTGTCTCACTTAACACAATTGAGCAGTGTGCAGATGCTGGCGCCGACACATTTGTTGCAGGTTCTGCGGTTTACAACACAGCTGACCCAATTGAAGCAATCGCTAACTTACGCGCGAAAGCACAAGGCGCAACTGATGCCTCGTGGTGGTGCGGAAACTAATGTCTGCCGAGACCTTTATGTCACGTGCGATTGAACTTGCCTACCAAGTTGACTTGTCGCGCGACATCAATCCTAGAGTTGGCGCAGTAATAGTTGATGTAACCGGAAACATTGTTGGCGAAGGTTGGCATGAAGGCAGCGGCACTGCGCACGCCGAAGTTATGGCGATAGCCCAAGCTGGATCAAAAGCAGTTGGCGCAACGTTGTATTGCACTCTGGAACCGTGCAATGCGCAAGGTAAAACTGGCCCATGTGCGCAAGCTGTTATTGCTGCCGGCATTACCAAAGTAGTTATCGGACAGATAGATCCCCACCAAGCAATGTCTGGCGGAGTAAAAACTTTGCAAGCTGCTGGCATCGAAGTTGAAGTAGGTCACTTACAGGACGCATCCACCGCACTCAATGCCTCATGGAACTTTGCGCAGCAAAACAATCGTCCCTGGGTCATTTGGAAAACTGCGACAACCCTTGATGGCTTTGTAGCAGCTGAAGATGGCACAAGTAAATGGATTACTGGAGAACCAGCCCGAGAACGTGTTCAAGAGATTCGCGCAAGTGTTGGCGCAACCTTGACCGGCACTGGAACTGTGTTAGCTGATGATCCTTTGTTAACCGTTCGAGCCTTACCAGCAGACAAGCAACCACTTCGAGTAATTGTTGGGGATCGTGAGCTACCAGCCGATTCCCAAATCTTTGCTGGTGAAAAACCTGCCATTCGAATGGCGGGAGATCTGTCCAAGGTAATAACCGAACTTTGGCAATTGCGCGGAATTCATAGCGTTTTAGTTGAAGCAGGTTCACATGTCTCACAATCGCTATGGAGCGCGAACCTCGTAGATGAGGTTTACTGGTTTCAAGCTCCCGTGATTCTGGGATCCGGAAAGCCCGCAATTGGAAATTTTGGCGTAAATACTCTTGCTAATGCATCACGATTTCCTGAATACCAAGTAGATCGTGTTGGATTAGACCTACTTGTGCACTTCACAACTCGTTAAGGCGGAACATGTTTACTGGAATTGTCGAAGAACTTGGTCGCGTAGCTGCGGTCCAAGAGCTGCCAGACAACGCCATCCGCATAACTATTGAAGGACCAATTGTCCTAAGTGATGCAAATCTTGGTGATTCAATCTGCGTGAACGGTGTTTGCTTGACTGTTGCTGAGCAAACTGGCGATGTATTCACTGCCGATGTCATGAGCGAAACCATTAACCGAACCACAATTGGCGACTTACTCGCAGGTTCCCCAGTTAACCTCGAGCGCCCAGTCACACTTTCAACGAGGCTTGGTGGCCATTTAGTTCAAGGACACGTTGATGCAGTGGGTGAAGTTTCCGCGCGTGAACATTCCGAAAACTGGGATGTTGTAACAATCACGCCACCAAAAGACTTGCTTAAGTACGTTGTAGAAAAAGGCAGCATCACAATTGATGGCACTTCACTCACGGTTTCTGCAGTTACAGATTCCACTTTTTCGGTTTCATTAATCCCAGCTACTTTGGACAAGACAACTTTAGGCATTCGTCAAATTGGTGACCGGGTAAATCTTGAAGTTGATGTCTTAGCAAAGTACGTCGAGAAGTTAGTAGCTGCGCGATGACCAGACTAGATTCCATCGAAGATGCGATCCTTGCAATTCGTGAAGGTAAGCAAGTTGTAGTTGTCGATGACGAAGATCGTGAAAACGAAGGCGACTTAATTCTGGCTGGCGTTAAGGCAACCCCAGAAGCCATTGGCTTCATGAATCGGTACACCTCAGGCGTGATTTGCGTGCCGATGGAAGGCGAAGCACTTGATCGCCTTGGCTTGCCACCGATGACACACATCAATGAAGACCGTAAAGGCACTGCGTATTCAGTAAGTGTTGATGCGCGCGATGGAATCGATACCGGAATTAGCGCTGCGGATCGTGCCAAAACCATTCGGGTACTTTGTGACTCAGCAACTGAACCGTTTGAACTAACCCGCCCAGGCCACGTGTTCCCACTTCGCGCAATGCCAGGTGGCGTACTCCGTCGACCTGGTCACACCGAAGCCGCCGTTGATTTAGCTCGACTTGCCGGGCTTCGTCCTGCAGGTGTGATCGCTGAAGTAGTTCATGATGATGGCTCAATGATGCGCGCTCCAGCACTTCGCGAATTTGCCGACACTCATGGCTTAATGATGATTTCGATTGCAGATTTAATTGCTTACCGCCGCAAGAATGAATCACTAGTTGAGTTAGTAGCTACTGCGCAACTCCCAACTGAATTTGGCGTGTTTGATATCTGTGGTTACCAAGGAATTCTCGATGGTATTGATCACGTAGCAATGCGGATCGGTGACATCGGCAATGGGGAAGATGTTTTAGTTCGTGTTCACTCCGAATGCTTAACAGGTGATGCCTTAGGCTCACTTCGCTGCGACTGCGGCCCGCAGTTAAAGGCAGCAATGCGGGCAGTTGCTGAAGAAGGTCGCGGCATCGTGCTTTACATGCGTGGCCATGAAGGTCGAGGCATTGGATTGCTGCACAAACTTCGTGCTTATGCACTGCAAGACAGTGGCGCTGATACTTTGCAAGCAAATCTAGATTTAGGCCTGCCGGCAGATTCCCGCGACTACGGAACCGGCGCACAGATCTTGGTCGACATGGGCGTTAAGTCAATGCGATTACTTAGCAACAACCCAACTAAGCGCGCTGGGCTTGAAGGTTATGGCTTAACTATCACTGAGCAAGTTCCAATTGAAATTGAGCCAAACGATTTCAACATGGCTTACTTAACTGCCAAACGTGACGCCATGGGTCACAACTTACATTTTGGAGATGTTAAATGAGTCGCGCCGGAATCCCAGAATCTGTTGTAACTGGATTTAACGGTTCCCGCGTTGTGATCGTCGCCTCCTCATGGCACACCCAGATCATGGACGGATTAATTGCTGGCGCCTGCAACATCATTGAAGGCGCAGGCATCACCCCTGAGATTCATCGCGTGCCAGGCACGTTTGAACTTCCGATTGCTGCTAAAGCCGCAGCCCTATCTGGCGCAGATGTAGTTGTTGCACTTGGCGTTGTAATCCGCGGCGGAACTCCGCACTTTGATTACGTTTGCTCCGCGGCTACTGATGGTTTGACCCGTGCAGCCCTTGATACCGGAGTCCCAATGGGATTTGGTGTTTTAACTTGTGACAATGAAGCCCAAGCCTTAGATCGGGCGGGCTTGCCTGGAAGCTCTGAAGACAAGGGAGCCGAAGCAGCCAGCGCGGCGATGAATACTTGGACGGTCTTGCGCACTATTCACGGCGACTAAACTTGTTGGAGTGAAGACATTCGATGAGCTATTTGCTGAGCTAACCTCCAAGGTTGCCGCGGGCGATACCAACTCTGGAACTGTTGCGGCAATTTCCCAAGGCGTTCACACAGTTGGCAAGAAAGTTGTTGAGGAAGCAGCTGAGGCCTGGATGGCCGCCGAACACGAAAACAAAGATCGCGCTGCCGAAGAAATTTCGCAATTGATTTATTGGACCCAAGCCCTCATGATCGCAAGTGATGTTTCACTTGATGACGTGTACCGAAAGTTGTAATCATGTTGCGCGTTGCCGTTCCAAATAAGGGCCAGCTTTCCGATCCTGCCCGTGACATGTTGCGAGAGGCTGGCTATGCCGCCGCCGCAAATAGTCGTGAACTTGTAGTTCAAGATCCAGAAAACGATGTCGAATTCTTTTTCTTGCGTCCGCGTGACATTGCAACTTATGTAGGCCGGGGAACTCTAGATGTTGGAATCACTGGCGAGGACTTACTTGCAGATTCCGGTTCACAAGCAACAACGATTTTAGAACTTGGTTTTGCGCCATCTACTTTCCGGTTAGCTGCACCACAGGGTTTGGCAAAAACTGCCAGTGATCTTGCGGGAAAGCGAATTGCAACTAGTTACCCAACAATCTTGAATAACTGGTTAACCAAGCAAGGTCTATCAGCGGACGTAGTAACCCTTGATGGCGCAGTAGAAAATGCAGTTCGGTTAGGTGTTGCAGATGCTGTCGCCGACGTAGTCGCAACTGGAACAACCTTGAAGCAAGCTGGTCTAGAAATCATCGGAGACCCGATCTTCAAGAGCCAGTCTGTTTTGATCTCACGCAGCAACATTGAAGACCAAAATGCGGTTGAAGTTTTCGTTCGACGATTGCAAGGTGTAATCACCGCCCGGGCTTATGTTTTAGTTGATTACGACATTCCAAATACCTTGATTGAAAAGGCTTGCGTAATTACACCTGGAATTGAATCTCCAACTGTTTCGTCACTACATGATTCAGCCTGGTCAGCAGTTAGAGCAATGGTGCCACGTAAGCAAGTTCATGCTGTTATGGATGAGCTTTATGACTTAGGTGCGCGAGGAGTCATTGTTACTGACATTCACGCTTGCCGAATTTAACTAACATGGCAACCGACTTCACGGGTGCGGAACTTCCCGAATCAGATTTTGCAAACGATGATGGTTCGCCAGATCCGTACATTCGCTCGGTATTACGTAACTACGCTCAAAGCGCTACCGCCGAGTCTGCTCGCAACTTACTTGATGCCTTGATGGATGCTCGACTACTTGTGCCAGTAGTTGCTGAGTTAGATTCCATCGAAGCTGGCGTAGAAAAAGACAGCCACATGACTTCTGTTGAATTTCATTCTGCTGATGGCCGTCGTGCGCTGTTAGCTTTTTCTGGGTCAGACAGTTTGGAAGCCTGGGATGAATCTGCTCGGCCGATTCCAAGAGTTGCTTACACAGTTGCTCAAAGCGCAATTGAGCAAGGTCTTGATGCCTTAATCATCGACGTTGGGGGACCAGTCCCAACTGCAATTGATGGCACACTGCTTTCTTTGCTTGCCATCGGCCCAAATCGCGAAGCACTTTTAGACGATGCTTTAGATGAAGTTGTTGCACAGTTGGCCGATTTGCCAGGTGTCAGTTCGGCACATTGGGATGACACCGACGAGGAAGTCACGATCACTTTGGCAATAAGCGAGCCAATAGCGACCTTGGGCACTGCCATCACTGAAGTTATCGCCGGTAGCGACCTAAATGCCCTATTGGACCGACCCCTTGAAGTGGCAATCTCAAATAACTAGCAAATCAAAGGATTTTCCCCGCGATCCCTTTGGATTATGAGAATTTGGCACCTTCCCGATAAACTCAGACCTGACCGACCCGGTAGTTCTTGAATTACTAGGTCACACAAGCGGACATTGTTCCCACTCGCATCGCCCTTAAGGGTGTCGAGTTGGTCTGGAAACATCGCGAACAGCGATGGGTGCACACTCGTGCACATCCAGTTGAATCCTGTCTGTTTGAAACCGTCGACAACAGGAGGACATATCAGTATTGAACCCCGCATTAACGAGCGGATTCGTGTGCCCGAAGTACGTCTTGTCGGAGCTGCTGGAGAGCAGATCGGCATTGTAGGTATCGAGGATGCATTGCGATTGGCAATTGAAGCCGATCTTGATCTTGTAGAAGTTGCACCTGAAGCCAAGCCTCCAGTTTGCAAAATTATGGACTACGGCAAGTTCAAGTACGAAGCAGCTGTCAAAGCTCGTGAAGCACGAAAGAACCAAGTCAACACGGTTATCAAGGAAATGAAGTTACGTCCAAAGATTGATCAGCATGACTATGAGACCAAAAAAGGTCACATCGAACGGTTCCTTTCACAGGGCGACAAAGTCAAGATCACAATCATGTTCCGTGGTCGCGAACAGTCTCGTCCTGAACTGGGTTACAAGTTGTTGCAAAAGCTAGCGACCGACATCGGTGAAAGTGCCGTTATCGAATCCTCTCCTTTGCAAGACGGTCGCAACATGACCATGGTGCTCGCACCAGCTCGTAAAACTTCTGGCAGTAAGGCCGCAAAGCCTGCTCCAGCTAAAACTGAATATCAAGTTCCAGTTGCTCCAGCCGCTGCAGTATCGACACCAGTTGTTGAAACACCAGCAGTTGTCGAAGCAACAGTTGTTGAAGCGCCGGTAGTTTCAACACCAGTTGTTGAGGCTGTGCCAGCAGCTGAAGCCAAGCCAGTTGCCAAGAAGCCAGCTGCTAAATCTTCGGAAGCTAAGCCAGTTGCGAAGAAAGCAGTTGCAAAGAAAACTGCTGAACCAGCAGCAAAAAAAGTAGCAGCGAAGAAAGAGCCAGCCGCCAAGAAAGTGGCAGCAAAGAAGACTTCGAAGGACACAACGAAGTAACCAAACTTCTTGTCTTACCCAAGGCAAGCAAAGACAGGCAGGAGAGAAACATGCCAAAGAATAAGACCCATAGTGGTGCCAAGAAGCGTTTCCGCGTAACCGGATCCGGCAAGTTGATGAAGGAACAGGCAAACAAGCGCCACCTTCTGGAACACAAGACGAGCCGTCGCACGCGTCGCCTCTCTGTCGACCAAGTCCTGTCCCCAGCCGATGCAAAGAAAGCAAACAAGCTACTCGGCCGCTAAGCCGCAGCAGTTTGTTATAGAAGAGGAGATTTGTCATGGCACGTGTGAAGAGAGCCGTTAACGCTCAAAAGAAGCGTCGTGAAGTACTTGAGCAAGCCAGTGGTTACCGTGGACAGCGTTCCCGGTTGTACCGCAAGGCCAAGGAA
>CANKTT010000055.1 GCA_947486505.1 Actinomycetota bacterium
GGCAAAACTGCAGGAGGTTCCACAGCTGCATTACTACCGCAATCAAGGGGACTGCTCGCGACCGGAATTCTTGGTGACATTGACATTCGAAATGCCATCCCAGAGGACCAAAAATTTGATGGCGGTGACGCAGATGGCGATGGTTTAACAAACGCATTCGACGTAAATGATGATGGCGACGCCGTGCTAGACCAAGCGGACTCCAATAGTCCAACACCAAATGCTGGCGCAAACTGTCAAGTCGGCGCTTCATTCAATATCTTCACTAACTTCAAGAACACTGCAACAAATCTCAGTGGCAACATCAATGTTTACGGCTCTGGTGATTCTGCTGCTACTAATGGCAAGATTGCTACCGCATTGACCAACACAATGTCGATCGTGCTGCAACCAATCACAAGTGTTTGTGGATCAAATGTGACAAAGTCGGAATTTAAGGGAGTTGGCGCGCTGCCATATGCCCCCGCTAACTATGTCGACATCACTGGCAAGATTGGTGGCACTCGTGATTACCAGTGGACGGTAGGAGATGGCAAAATCAGTGGCAGTGCAGTCACTGGCTTAGCGCCATTTACGTTTACGGCGTCAAATCAGATTTCAGGCCAGGACGTATTGATGCAACGGGTAACTACGGCAAATGGCAATGTCTATGAGTTTGCTGGGACGATGGGATTCGTTTTTGTAACCCATCCACTTCCTCTTCGCTACAGCATTGATGATGGGCTCAATTGGAACAACTTCACATTTAGTGGTGGCTCAGCAAGTTATGGAACAAATCAAAAGATTGCTCTTGCTGTAGACACTAAATTGACGGTTGAATTTGCGGTACCACAGCGTCTTGCCTTCGATGGTGAAAAGGTTGGGTATTGGGATCTTGGAAACATGACCTACTCACCAGATGCACCAAATGCTTTCGACGGCGGTGATGGTCCTGGTAAGTGTGACAATCAGTTAAAAACTGATTCAACTGCAGACTCAGCAGTTACAACTACCGCTCGAACTTTCCAACTCGCATTCACTCTTGGAACTTGCTTTAGTGACAAGAGTAAGAGTTGGGGAACTTCTGGCCAAGAACTTCAGGGTGGCGTAGACATCCAAGTTGTGCCTGTTGGTGGTGGAGGCAACTCCGCTCAAAAGCTGGGAATCTCGGCATCTGCAATTGATCCAACATAAACAAAATCAAAACAAGTCAGATCGTCCAAAAGGGCGACCTGACTTGTTTTATTAATTGCTTAACAAGGGTTCTTAACCGATTGATGTTTTTGTAACAATCCCATTGTCAATCTCGAGATTGATTCGAGAAAGACTGTAATCCTCAGTGACGGCGTAGTTCGAGTCATCTCTACGCACCACACGTGCGGTTAGTTGCTCGCTGCTGATGCCCTCGATGGTTTGAATTGCATCTTCTTCAGTCATGCCAATGACTTCAGCAGCAACTGCGAGCGCTGTACTTGAAGCCTCCGTTGGGAACTCAGAAAATGAAGCACTCGGTTCGGGATTGCTACTTGATGTAACCGCATCATCTGGATTTTGGCTACTGCAGGCAGTTAGCGCCAACATGGCAACTACGGCTCCGGCAAGTAATTTCATAATTATATTATGCCCAGATTTGCGCCAACTAATCGTGCACTAAAGTCAAAGTCAAATACCTAGTTGGAGTCAGACATGAGTGGACCTATTTCACGAATTGCTCAAGCAGTTAATGCGGGTAAGTTAACGGCAACCCAAACCGTTTCCAAAGCTTTGCAAAACATCGAGTCAAGTAATCCCACTCTCAACTACATGGCTCAACATTGTGCGGAAACTGCCCTTGAAGCCGCCGCTGGTCACTCAGCCGTCGGAGTTCTGGCAGGAGTTCCAGTCTTAGTAAAAGACTTAGAGCAAGTTATTGGGCTACCCACACGCAAAGGCAGCCTGGCACTTACAGATGCGTCACCTGAGAAAGTCGACGGAACAGTGGTCGCTCGATTGAAGGCAGCCGGTGCAATCGTTGTAGGCAAGACAACGCTTCCGGAGTTTGCGATCGAAGGTTACACAGCTAATCGCGCAACCGGAGTCACTCATAATCCCTGGAATCTTGAACTATCGCCAGGAGGTTCAAGCGGAGGCTCGGCAGCAGCATTGAGTGCCGGTGTAGTTCCGATTGCCACAGCAACAGATGGCGGGGGATCGATACGAATTCCTGCTGCGTTCTGTGGCCTAGTTGGATTGAAACCATCTAACGGAATTATCGGTCGTTGGCCAACCCAAGACTGGATTGATTTTTCAACGGAAGGTCCGTTTGCCACCACAGTTAGTGACCTTCGATTACTGATGTCAGTTATTGCAGGTGCAGCAAATGGTGATCCAATTGGCGAAGTTGGAATGCGACCACAGGGCTATTTGAATTTCCAGAATCAGACGCCAACAAAGATTTATGCAGCTACCAGAACTTCAGATTTTGGTGACTTACCTGTTGAGCTAGAACAGGTTTTTAGAGGCGCAGTTGCCGAATTAAGTGGTCAGCTAAATCAACAAGTCACTTGGATTGAACCTGGCTCACTTTTTGGTACCGCAGACCCTGACCTGGACTGGTTTACCATGGCAACCGCAGAGCACTTGGTATCACTTGGTCGTGACTGGGTGGTTGAGAACTTTGATCTTCTGCATCCAGCAAGCCAAGAGTTCTTCACCCAAGGAATGAATGCTGATTTAGACGAATACTTGGAAGCTCGTCGTCGCAGATTTGATTATGTGCGAGTCATGGATGAACTGCTAACCGGAAATGCAATTTTGTTAACACCAACTGTAGCTGAAATTGGTTGGTTTGCGGATGGTCGATTGTCACCAGATTCGCCGGCCGCACTTTCGCCACCGGAAAGTTACTCAACTGCGCTGCAAAACATAACTGGCCATCCTGCGATCTCGTTGCCACTTCCAGTTATGAGCAGTGGCCTGCCGGGTGCGTTGCAAGTTACAGCCGGAAGATATCGCGAAGACTTATTGCTCGACATGGCACAAAATTGGGAACGCACCAACCCTTGGCAACTGAACGCTACGGGTTACGACGCCTTCGACGCGTTTCTAGATTAAAAACTCTGGATCAAAACGACAAACGTTATGACGGCGCCATAACGCTGAGCAAGTCATAAATCACGTGTGATGCTGCAATACCTGTCATCTGCGCATGATCGTATGCCGGTGCGACCTCAACTACGTCTGCGCCAACAATGTTCATGTCGCCAAATGAGCGAATCACCTTAAGTAATTCGCGACTGGTTAATCCGCCAGCTTCTGGCGTGCCCGTACCAGGTGCATGTGAAGGATCCAAAACATCTATGTCGATTGACACATACATTGGTCGATTCTGAACTCGATCCCGAATCTTATCGATTGCACCCTGTGCACCGATGTCTTCAAATTCAATGGAAGAGAATATCTCAAAACCTAAACTCTTGTCTTGATCTAAATCTTTAGCTGAATAAAGGGGTCCACGAATGCCTACATGCATTGAACCTTCTTTATCTATCAATCCTTCTTCTGATGCCCGCCTAAACGGCGTGCCATGCGTGTAGTCCTCGCCAAAGTATGAATCCCAAGTATCGAGGTGAGCATCAAAGTGCACCACACTAATTGGCCCGTGCTTCGCGGCCATAGTCCGAAGCAATGGCAAAGCAATGGTGTGATCGCCACCAATGGTTATCAATCGTTTTGCGCGTTCGTGCAGATCTCTGGAGCCACGTTCGATCTGGGCAATGGCCTCTTCAATATGAAAAGGATTGGCAGCAATGTCACCAGCATCAGCTACTTGCTGAGAAGCAAACGGCGACTTGCTTCCGGCTGGATTGAAAGGGCGTAATAAGCGCGAAGATTCCCGCACATGACTTGGCCCAAATCTGGCGCCAGGTCGGTAGCTAACTCCGGTATCAAATGGAATGCCAACTAAAGCTACGTCTACATCAGATACTTCATCTATGAATGGCAGGCGGGCGAAAGTGCCTAAGCCTGCATATCGTGGAACTTGAGTGGCATCTACTTGACCAACAACGTCACCGGTAAGTAATCGCGGCAGGGAATTTTCCATTTTGGCTCCAGATCTCGGGCTGTTTCCCTTAATTTAGTGCAAACCTTTGTCCACAGTATGGATCTGTAAGGCATTAATCTTGGTCACCTCTAGAGTTGCTAGTTATGCACGCGATGTCGACCCTGGAGCTCATGCAAGAGTGGGCCCGAATGTCAGTCTGGATGATGGGCCCACTTGCCCTGATCTTGGCTGCCCGCACGCGCCAGAGCTTTGGGTTTGTCCTGATAAGCGTTGTAAGTTTTCTAGCGGTTTGGGTTGCATTTAGCATTCCGATTGGTCTTGCCATGTCAGCACTGCACCGATTCGATCACCGATTCATATCGGTGGCGTTGCTTGCAATGGCTGGTGCGTACCAGTTTTCACGTCAGCATGAAAGTGCAGTCTTGAATTGCATGAAGACAAGTGAAAACAACTTGACCTTTGGAATCCGAACGGGCTGGACCTGTTTTGTAGCTTGTGGCCCACTTATGATTGCGGCTTTTGCGATCATGCCAACTACACCTTGGCTGATGGTTGGAATCACGGTAGTTATGGTGGCCGAGTTCATATCGAGCAATCGATTATTTGTTGCCCGCTCAATTGGATTAGTTTCTGCGGTAGCGGCAGTTGGAATCATGTTTCTTGCTGGACCGATTTCATTTGGGGATTTACCAACTATGGAACAGCACCACTAGTTCAATTCATTAGGCAGTTGGCCGAATGTCCATATCTTCGCCAGTTGCGACATCGCCAACTTCTACCAAGACAATCTGATCTGGATGTTCTGCGATATATGAGCGTGCTCCTTGATCGCCAATTGCACTCGTGATTAGCTCTGGCCAAGTTGAACTTGCAAACTTAACTGGGTGCCCGCGTTTTGCATCGTAGGCTGCAACAACTATGTCTCCTGGAGTTTCAACGATTCGTGAAACCGCAAGCGAAGTAAGTCCCGGTAAATCCACCAAGGAAACGACAACTTCATCAATTCCAGGTTCCGAATTCAAATGCGACAAACCAACTTGAAGTGACGACCCCATGCCAGTTGACCAATTTTCATTTTCCAAAACAGTCGCTCCTGGAACATCGCCAACCCAAGCGCCAAGCACTACAAAAACTGGATCACATCCGGCTTCCGTTAAGACGGTTACGGCGCGATCAACAAGGCGTTGACCATTGTGAACATAAGGCGCCTTAGGCCCACCAAATCGCTTGCCTTCACCAGCAGCAAGAATCAATCCAGCAGTTGTCATCGCGGTGCGCCTGGATGAATTGTGCCGCTGGTCTGTGCCAAGTTCTTTCCTGAGCCACCCCAACGATCCTGAATTACTTCAGCCAAAATCGAGATTGCAGTTTCTTCTGGAGTGCGAGCACCTAGGTCTAGTCCGATCGGGGATTTAACCCGCTTCAAATCTTCTGGATCCACGCCAGCTTCAATCAGGCGAGCAACTCGATCATCGTGGGTTTTGCGTGATCCCATCGCACCGATGTAAGCAGCCTTTGTCTTGAGCGCCTCAATGACAACTGGAACATCAAACTTTGGATCGTGAGTCAAAATACATATGACTGTGCGGGAATCAATTTCTTGCGTTGCAAGCCAGCGATGCGGCCAGTCGTTCACAACTTCATCAGCGTCAGGGAAGCGCTTCTTTGTGGCAAACACTTCGCGTGCGTCACAGACGGTCACGTGGAATCCTAAGAACTTTCCAGCTTTTGCTACTGCTGCGGCAAAATCAATTGCACCGAACACAAGCATTCGAGGCTTAGGCGCAAAAGTCGAAACGAAAATCTCTAGATCACCCTCAAGGCGCTCGCCATCAGAGCCGTAATGCAAGAAACCAGTTGTGCCAGATTCCAATAGTCCAAGCACATCAGCACCAACCGCAGAGTTAAGTCGATCACTACCAAGGTCTCCTGCAGTCCGATCTGGCCAAACCACTAAGTGCTTGCCCACATGCGCAGTCCCATTAACGACTGTTGCAACGGCCACAGGTTGATCAGCTTGGACGCTGGCATAAAGTTCCGGAAGTTCTGGCCAAGTTTCAGTTGAGATTTGCTCAACGAAAACCTCCAAAATGCCGCCACAGGTTAGGCCAACAGCAAATGCATCGTCATTGCTAATGCCGTATTTTTCAAACTGGGGGACACCGTTGGCAATTACTTCGCCCGCCATTTCATAAACGGCGCCTTCGATGCAACCGCCACTTACTGAGCCAACTGCTTCACCTGCTGCATTAACCAACATTGATGCGCCAGCAGGTCGTGGTGCTGAACGCCAAGTGCGAACCACGGTTGCCATGGCAGTCGTATCGCCTGAGTTAAATGCGGCGATTAAGTCGTCGAGTACTTCTTTCAAGGTAATGTCCTAAGTTTTGCGGTGTATTTAACCTGAGGTCAGAGCGGTAAATTGTCGGCTTTCCATAACCCTAGGGCAGATTGAGCCAGGGAACGATCTGACCTGCCTCAGCCCCACCTGGAGGAAGAACGGCGTAGCCATCAGCCAATACAAAACCGCGCAACATAGAAGAATCCAAGTGCTCAAGGGGTGTTGCGATATTGGTATCCAACGAACATAAAGCTAACCTAACTTCGCGGGCTGGCCCCTTGAGTGAAGTGCTGATTTGGCAGGTTTCAAGTTCCGGTAACGCTTGACCATTTGCACCTGCAATAAATGGCACTGCCAAACTCAACAATCCGATTACTGCAGATTGGGGATTGCCTGGCAATCCAATTAAGTGCCGATCGCCGATCTTTGCCATCAGTTGGTGATACCCCGGGCGAACTAAAACAGCATCAATAACGAAGCTGCCACCGGCGTCAACAATTGCATTATGTAAATGATCCACCGGTCCAGCTGCAGTGCCGCCGGTCGTAACGATTAAATCTGCTTTGGATTTTGAAATCGCAGCAAAGTGATCTTCGATGGTGTCTGCCACAAGCTTTACTTGATTTAACTCAGCGCCAATGTATTCAATCCAAAGTGGTAACTGTGGACCGAGTGAATCTCTAACTTTTCCATCGCGAGATGGGCCTGAACTCAATAATTCGTCACCAAAGACAAATACATCGATAACGATTCTCTTGAAAACCATTAGCTCATCATGGCCACCGGCAGCAGCAACGCCAATTATTGCTGGCGTTAACTTTGTTCCCTTTGGAATCAGCACATCGCCAGTCTTGGCCTCGTAGCCGCTTGGCCTAACGTCATGGAAGTAGGGGAGTGCGCCAGAGTCATCTAATAGTCCAGCTGCACCATCGATTGCAATTACTTTTTCGCCGTCGATCTGGCTTTCTTCATCCTTTAATGTAGCGGTTGCACCAGCTGGCATAACTGCCCCAGTTGCAATGTGAACACATTCACCAGCGTTAAGACTTTCTACAAACTCATGGCCTGCAAGTGCGTCGCCAACTCGCTTCCAAGGACCAGGACCACTAACAGCCCAACCATCGATGCGGGATGCGGCAAATGGAGGCATGTCTCCCAAGGCAACTACGTCTTGGGAAAGTACGTGACCTGCAGCCTCGCGCAACGGCAAGGTAACCGAAGGTGTGGGAGTGGCGCTTTGATGCGCCAACACTCGCGCTTGTTCCCAGGTGACTTCGAACTCAGGGCCAGCGCTCATCCCTCTATTGTTCTAGATCTTTTGCTCTAGATCTTCACAATGCGAGCCTGTAATGAGGTAAAACCCATTGAAATCGGGCTCGAACTATCGCAATCGGACAAACCCCACGATAATAAAGCCATGTCTAACGTCTCGGGGGCTTTTGTGACCACAGATCCAATCTCAGTATTGGATCTGGCCCGTTTGGTGCGCTCGAATGCTGCGGGCGCATTGGTCACTTTCTCTGGTGATGTTCGCGATAACGATCATGGCCGCGAAGTTTTGTCCCTTTCTTATGAAGCTCATCCGAGCGCTCAGGCATTGCTCGAAAAGGTTGCCCAGCAAGTGGCTGCGGAACATGATGTGGTTAGCGTCGCGGTTGCGCATCGTCACGGTGACATTGCGATCGGAGAAGCGGCTCTTGTTGCCGCAGTTTCCGCAAAGCATCGCAAAGCTGCGTTTGACGCTTGCGAAGCCTTGGTCGACGAAGTTAAAGCACAAATTCCGATCTGGAAACATCAGGTTTTCGCAGACGGTACTGATGAATGGGTGAATTGCGCATGAGTACCTTGATCGACACATTTGGCCGCGTTCACCGCGACATCCGGGTTTCATTAACGGATCGTTGCAACCTACGTTGCACATACTGCATGCCACATGACTTCGCTGCCTGGATGCCAACAGAAGATTTGTTAACCACTGATGAGTTAATGACAATTCTGGAAGTTGGAATTGATGCTGGTATCGATGAAGTTCGCTTAACTGGTGGTGAACCGTTACTGCGTCCAGACATCGTTGACATCGTGGCTCGAATTAACAGCCTGCCAAATCCACCAAAACTTTCGTTAACCACAAATGGAATTCGCCTAGCTGCTCTTGCTCAGCCTCTTAAAGATGCGGGATTAGAACGTGTAAACGTTTCGCTGGATACCTTGAGCGCTGAGCGTTTCAAGTCGATGACTTATCGTGATCGCTTTGATGATGTTCTTAAGGGATTGAAAGCTGCGCGTGATGCTGATCTAACTCCAATCAAGATCAATACTGTTTTGATGCCTGGCGTAAACGATGATGAAGCAGTTGGACTTCTTAAGTGGGCACTTGATGAAGGTTTCAAACTTCGCTTCATCGAGCAAATGCCGTTAGATGCAGGTGGTATTTGGGATCGCTCAACCATGGTTACCGCTGATGATGTATTCCATGCTTTGAATCCAGTTTTCTCTTTGACTCCAGTTGAAGCCAGAGGCTCGGCACCTGCCGAAGAATTCTTGATCAATGGTGGACCTGAGACTGTTGGAATTATTGCAAGTGTTACTCGTCCGTTCTGTGGTTCATGTGATCGCC
>CANKTT010000056.1 GCA_947486505.1 Actinomycetota bacterium
GAAACAACAATCTTTTCAGCAGAAACTCCCAGTTTTCTGACTGATGCCGAAAATGATTCGGTAATTGTTGCAACGCTGTCCGCGCGCCGAAGATAGCGGCTCTCGATAGTCGCCGCAATCTTCGCAACTTTGCTACCACCAGCAATGTTTGACTGGGTTGTTGCAGCCGCCATTAGATCCTGAATCAAAATTCCGTACGATGCGCCAGTTCTGCGCGCCAGTCGGGCCCCCACAATCATGTCGCCAAGAGCTGGACTAACTGCAATTACGACGTGAGGTTTTTCGCCTCGGGACTTCCACCATGCGGTTGCAAGGAAACTCAATTCGTACGCAATTCTGGTCACCGCAGTCATGCGCTTTGGGACGTAAATCCAGCACCGTTTAACCTTCACGTTGTTGAGAATTTCTAAACTGCGAGATTTATGACGATACTCCGCTGGGACCCTCCATTGCGGGTAGTGCGGCAAACCAGTTATGACAGTAACTCGATGGCCTTCATTTACCAATCGCTCTGCAAGATCCTGCGTGTAAGGGCCACAACCTGTCACTTCTGGGGCGTAATTGATCGCAACTATGCAAAACTGTTTTACGTTTGACATGTCACACTAACCCTCTCGATCAGAATTCATATCATTCTCTTAGAGACATTGGCTTGGCGTATATCTCATTCTGCAATTTAGCGGTGGTCGGCGCAGTTCGCGTTTGCCCCTTACGAAATTATAGAATACCCTCCGATCACCGATACGAGACCGACAGCCGACTTGCAACAATGACTGATCTAGTGAACCTTACAAATGCTTCACAGAAGGAGTCTGAGCGCGAAAAACACTACTTCTAACTATATTTAGACCATGGCCCGAATCGCTCAAACCAAAAATGGATTTGCCCCTAAAATCTGTGCTTCTTGTGGGCTGGAATTTGAATGGCGAAAGAAATGGCAACGCGATTGGGGAAATGTGAAGTACTGTTCCGAGAAGTGCAAATCTAAATGACAAAACGAATCCTCTACATTCCGTTTGATCATCTAAATCTCAACTACGGAGTTTTAAAGGATTCTGATCCTAAAGATGATCACATTGTTTTGGTTGAGAGTGCCCGGATGACATCTGGCAGGCCTTGGCATAAAGAGCGTTTGTTCTTTTTGATTTCCTCGGCTCGCCATTTCGCAAAAGAGTTAGAGCTTGCAGGCTATGACGTGACCTACTTGAAATGCCCCACAACAATTGATGGTCTGAAAAGCGTTCAAAAGAAACTGGGCAAACTACCGATCTATGCTGCGGAACTATCGTCATTTCGGCAATTTACTCTGCTTGAAGAATTTGGTGTGCAGTACGTAACTAATGATTTTTTCTTAACTTCGCGAGTTGATTTCAAACTCTGGGCCGACAAGCAAAAGTCATTTCTGATGGAAACTTTTTATCGAGCTCAACGCATTCGATTAAACATCATGGTTGAGAACGGTAAACCAGATACTGGAGTTTGGAACTTTGATAAAGACAACCGGTTGCCGCCACCCAAGAATTACACCTGGCCCGCTTACCTAGAACATGAGCGCGACGAGATTGATCTTGAAGTGTGCGCTGAACTTGGTATGGAACCGACCAAAACTTGGGCAACCACTCGTGCCGGCGCTCTTGCTCAACTGGATCACTTCATAAAGACAAGTTTGGTTGATTTTGGTCCTTACGAAGATGCAGTATCAGCCGACAGTTGGGCGCTACATCACTCATTACTTAGTCCCTATCTGAACAACGGACTGCTTCATGCTTCCGAAGTCATTGATGCTGTGTTGCTGGAATACCACGCAGGACATGCCCCCATTGGATCGGTGGAAGCATTTGTCAGGCAGATCATTGGCTGGCGCGAGTATCTAAATGGCATGTATTGGCACCTTGGCGCCGAGTATCGGGAAAACAATCAACTTGATGCGCAGCGAAAACTGCTGCCGCTATTCCAGGATTCAACTAAGACAAAAATGAATTGTGTGAAAACCATTGTTTCTGACATTGAAACTAGGGCTTGGACTCATCACATTCCGCGTTTGATGATTTTGAGTAATCTGGCGCTGATAACCGGAACAAAGCCACTTGAATTCCTGGACTGGATGCGCGAGCAGTTCATTGATGCCACTGAATGGGTTATGGTTCCCAATGTTATTGGTATGGGCCTGCATGCTGATGGTGGCAAGTTAATGACTAAGCCTTATGCCGCAGGTGGCGCTTATATAAATCGAATGACGCAGTCTTGTAAGGGCTGTGAATACGATCCAAAATTGCGAGTAGGCGACAACGCCTGTCCATTCACAACTTTGTATTGGGACTTCCTTGATCGAAATAAGGAGGCCTTTGCTAAGAATCATCGAATGGGTCAGCAAGTAAATGGATTGAAGCGCTTGAGTGATTTACCGGAACTGCGCGTTCGGGCCCAAGAAGTCTTGCGTGGACTTGATGATGGGACTATTTAACGCAAGCGAAAGATGAATGGTCGCTCTTTAGGCAGATGTTTAGAGTCAGGATGAGATAGGGATAATTTTTTCTAGCTCAGCCTCGATGGCGCTCTTTGCAATCTCCAAGTCACAAGCAGCTTGAGCTCTCATCCAATATCCTTCAGATAAGCCAAAATACTTACAAAGTCGCAAGTCAGTGTCTGCAGTAATTGATCGCTTGCCCATAACTATGTCACCAATGCGCTGTGCCGGGACACCTATCTCTTTGGCTAACCGATACCGACTAATTTCCATCGGAACCAAAAACTCTTCCCAAAGGATTTCTCCAGGAGTTACTGGATCTAACCTTGTAATTGTCTTTGCCATAACCTCTCCTCTAGTTGTGATAATCAACGATTTGTACTTCCCGCGGACCCTGCTCGGTCCATCGGAAACAAATCCGCCACTGATCATTTACTCTGATGCTGTAGTAACCATTCCAGTCACCATTTAGTTTTTCTAAGCGATTTCCTGGCGGCACTCTTAAGTCACTAAGGCTGCCTGCAATCTCAAGCATTCTAAGTTTTCTTCTTGCGGCCTTTTCAATAAAGGCAAACCTGGGAACTCTTTTGCCATTTGCGATCGATTCAGTGGCTTTATCAGCAAATGAAACAATCATTTACAAATAGTAACGTCTTACGTTAGTAACGTCAAGCGTTACATCAGTAAAGGTTTTCAGCGGCCATCAAGGATTGGTTGACCTGGGTTCCAGGTAGTTCCATCGCGAGCATCTTTACGGCGACGGGCCATTCCGGAAAGTACTTCAAGGACCACTCGGTTTCCAAGTAGTGCCGTGATGTCTGCATGGTCGTAAGGCGGGCTAACTTCAACGACGTCAACGCCAACAATTGGAAGCTGGTAGGCCATTCGGCGAACCGTGTCGAGTAACTCGCGAGAGGTTAATCCACCTGGTTCAGGCGTGCCGGTTCCTGGCGCCGAACCTGGGTCCACGACATCGATGTCAACACTTAGGTATATCGCATCACACTCTTGCAAGGCAATTTCTATAGCTTCATCGATACATTCTTTAAGGCCGCGATGGGTGATCTCTGTCATTTCATATGAGCGCATGCCTTGCGCCGCCATCCAATCCAAGATGTCTGGTGGCGGCCAATAGCCGCGAAGACCAACTTGAATGAAGCGATCGCCGCGCACGGCTCCACTATCGATTAGCAGTCGCATCGGTTGGCCGTGGCCAACTAGTGAACCAAAAGCAATGTCACCTGTGTCAGCGTGGGCATCGAAGTGAATAACCCCGACTCTTCCCCACATGTCTGCGCCACGGGCGACTCCAGTTACGTTTGGCCAAGTCACGGTGTGATCGCCGCCCAGCACTAATGGGATAGCTCCCGAGGCGGCAATCTTCTCAATAACTTTTTCTAGGCTTTCGCAAGACTTAACCGCGTCGCCGGAATACATTTCAACATCGCCCATGTCATAGACCCGAAGATCCTTGAGGCCATTGACGCGAAGTGCCATACTCTCGCGGGAACCATTATGTTCCTCATTGCAAACCTCTCGCATAGCCTTGGGGCCAAAGCGGGCGCCAGAGCGGTAACTGGTGCCACCATCAAATGGCGCTCCCACAATTACTACGTCAGCATCAGCAAATGACGCCGGGACTTCGATGTCGCATTCATCGACACCTAAGAAAGTAATGTTTGGGCCATACATGGATCCATAGCGAGTCATAGCCCTTAGTTTACCCGCCTCGAAAGGCGGTTATTGGGCCTAACTTACTTAAATCTGCTCTTGATAAAAGTTGCAATTGCAAGCATTCCGCCAGTTAAAAGCAACAGCCAAGCAATGGGGATCAAAAAGAATGGTTCAACGAGTGTGCCATCTTCGGCAATTGAAGAGCCAATAACTGAATAAGCAACAACACATCCCAATCCAGCAAGTATTAGCAAGAAAGCGACACGTTTCATATCATTGACTCTATGGCACCAATTGAGTGCCCCAACCTTATTTTCTGTGAGTGCCTTCGATTAACCTTGAGGAATGAGCGAAACTATTGAATCTGACCGCATTGTCTGGATCGATTGCGAGATGACGGGGTTGGATTTCAAAAATGACTTGCTAGTGGAAATTGCTTGCGTCATTACTAATGCAGAGCTCGAAGTCGTAGCTGAAGGCTTAAACATAGTTATTCAGGCACCCGCAGATCGCCTTGAAACCATGGATCCGTTTGTGGTCAATATGCACACTGAATCTGGATTGCTGCCTGAAATTCCAAATGGGGTTTCGCTCGAGGCTGCTGAAGCGCAACTCTTTGACTACATCTCCTCGCACATTCCGGAAGCCAACAAGGCTCCGTTAGCGGGTTCGAGTGTGCATGTAGATCGAATCTTCTTGCAGCGAGATATGCCTCGAGTTGATTCTTACCTGCATTATCGAATCATTGATGTTTCCAGCATTAAAGAACTTGTTCGTCGTTGGTACCCGCGCACTTACTTTGCAAGCCCAACTAAGACTGGGAATCATCGGGCACTGGGCGACATCTTGGATTCGATAAATGAATTGAAGTACTATCGCGAAGCAGTCTTTGTCGAACTTCCCGGACCAGACAGTTCAAAAGCCAAAGAGATTGCAGCCAAGCACGCTCCAAATTAGCCCTACCGAACTTCCCTGAATAGAATGGGGAACGTTCGCCACGGAGAAATCTGTTGCAACATGGTGGGTGTAGCTCAGCTGGTAGAGCACCTGGTTGTGGTCCAGGACGCCGCGGGTTCAAGTCCCGTCACTCACCCCAAGTTTTCGCCCGGGCGGTCTGCGAGCGTAAGCGGCAGGTCGTCGGGGGAAATTTTGTAGTCGTATGAGGCTTAAATCCCGGGCGGCCTGCGAGCGTAAGCGGCAGGACGCCGCGGGTTCAAGTCCCGTCACTCACCCCATTTTGGCCAGGATTGCTAAGGCGCCGGCGAGTACTTTGTGGCCTCGCCATTACGGGCAAATCCGTAAAGCGTTAATCCAAATTCCCGAGCAGTTTCAACCGCTAGCGAGGTTGGGGCAGAAACCGCCACAACTGCAGAAATTCTTGCCGAAATTGCCTTTTGAATAATCTCAAAGCCACCACGTCCAGATATTGCCAAGCAATAGCCATCGAGCGGCAATAGGTCATTCATTAATGCATAGCCGATGACTTTATCAACGGCGTTGTGTCTACCGACGTCCTCGCGAACGACAATTAACTTGCCTTGCGGATCAAAAAGCCCGGCTGCATGTAGTCCTCCAGTTTTGTCAAAAATCTTTTGCTTAGGTCGCATCAGTTCGGGCAGGTTGAGTAATTCTGATTCGGTGATTCCAGGTGCATCTACATTCGAGCAACCTCGAGCGCGCAAGTCACTTATGTGAGTAGAACCGCAAACCCCACAAGCACTTGAAATGGTAAACCTGCGCTCAAGGGTTCTAGTTACTGCAGGTGCATCTGCAACTACTCGAGCAACGATCACATTTTCTTGCTCACGTGGCGTTAACTCTTTGTCTTTACAAGTTGTAATGCCGATTAAATCTTCTCGAGTGCGCAATAGGCCTTCAGTCCACAGAAACCCAGCTCCTAATTCAATGTCAGCTCCAGGTGTGCGCATCGTGATTGCCAATTGCTGCAGGCCGACGCCGCCATCAATGCGAATTTCAAGGGGTTCTTCGCCAACAACATGATCGCTAACACTAACGATGGATTTAGTTTTTAACACTTGAATCCGTTGTGTTGGACTGATTGGCTCTTGACTAGTCAACAATTTGCCATTCTGCAACGGCATTTGAAACTGCCTCGATTAACTTGCGTACCTCATCAGGACTTAGTGATTGTTTTCCGGCCGCGTAACCAAGTAAGAAAGTTGTAAGTGGTGCTGACTTTCGCTCAACGCCGTGTGCGACTTCGCGCGTTAGATCCAGCAATTCCGCAGTCAACATTTCATGCTGATCTACCTCAAGCAAGGTCGCCACTCGCGCTAACCACATTTGAGTAATCTGATCCATTGCATCACTTCCCTTAACTGCCCTAGCCACATCTTGCCACGTATCAAAGTCCACAACCTGATCTGGATTAACGCTTACCCCAATCATGTTTAAAGTCGATAACAGCCGCAACGGGGATTGATTAACACCTTGACTTGGCTCCAGCAAGTCCCGCAACAATTCAGTGCGTACACAGGCGCATAAGGGCTGTCCGCGGCCATCGCTTCGAATCGCCCAAGCTCCGTCATGGCCCTGAGCAGCAACGGAAATCTTTGTGACTGTGTCTTTAGTCAAAGTTTGATCAGCTGCTGAAATGAATACGTATTCCGTTGAAATGCCGGGAAGCGCTGACCAGATCCCAGCTGCTGGTCCCCCGCCTGGATTCAGGTCTGGAACCCAAGTTATTGATTCCTTGCTTTCAAATCGGACATTGCGCAGGGAACCAACTATGAAAACTTTTCCAAGACAAGACTTTATGACTTCTTCAAGTAAGGCCCGACCATTTAGGCCAAGTGGGAGCATTGCCTTATCCAAGCCACCCATGCGGGCCGCATTACCGCCAGCCACAATTATCGAATCAGGAATCGATGTATCAACTGCACTCATAGGTATAAAGCATGACATGGGTTCGGTAGATTATGTCTATGTCAGCGGAGTTGAATCACAATGTGGAATGGGACTTAGCGGTAGCGCTGAGCTTCGAATCCGTTGTGCCAAAGCCTGCAACCCAGTTGCCAATTGCGCAAGCGATCAACCTGGTGCTGGCTGAAGATCTAACTGCAGACATTGACCTACCTCCAGCGCATACCGCGATGATGGACGGGTATGCAGTTTTTGGTCCAGGGCCATGGCGAGTAGTTGGTGAACTTCATGCGGGAAGTTTTCTGCCATATCTGGATTCAGGTTGTGCCTTAAAAGTAAGTACGGGTGCTCATCTACCTCCCCATTGTTCCTTCGTCATTCCGCAGGAAATGGTAACGATTTACGACGGTGATGTTGCAAGTAAAAGCTCTTTTGCAATTGGGCAACACATCCGGCAACCCGGCGACGAAGCTAAGGCTGGCGAAAGTATTGCTACTGCAGGCAACCTCCTAACGCCCGCGATAGCTGGGCTAGCTGCAAGTTCTGGTATCGATGAGGTGTCAGTCTTTCAACCGCCAACCGTTTCAGTTCTGGTAACAGGCAGTGAACTTGTTACCTCAGGCACGCCGGAACCGGGTCAGATTCGTGATTCCCTTTCGATACAAGTAACTCCATGGGTGAATTATCTCGGGGCAAATGTCAGCTCAAGTAGCAACTGTCAAGATGATTTAGCCCAACTCATGAATGCAATTAAGGATTCTGTTGGCGACTTATTAATCGTGACAGGTGGCAGTTCCTTTGGGGAACATGATTATTTGCGAAGTGCCCTAGATCAACTTGGCGCAGTTTATGTTGTTAGTGAAATTGCGATGCGTCCTGGCCATCCCTCGTTGCTAGCAAAACTTCCAGATGGAAAACTTGTTGCTGGGTTGCCAGGTAACCCACTAGCAGCGCTGGTGAGTTTTATGACAATAGTTGCTCCAGCCTTACGCGGGCTATCTGGGCAAAGCGAATATCAAATGGCAAAAGTGCCGATAGCTAGAGATTTTCCATGTGATCGCACTCGAGTAGTTCCAATAGTTTTGTCATCCGGCGCCGCAGAACTAACTGAGTTCCGTGGCTCTGCAATGTTGCGCGGGCTTTCCCAAGCCGATGGACTCGGTGTGATTTCACCTGGAGACAATCCAGCGGGAACTTTGATTCGAGTTATGCCACTACCTTGGCGAGTTAACTAAGCGTTTGCCTTAGCGCGCAGTTCATCAACAACCTTGTTGAGGGTCTCGCTAAAGTCTTCACGGTTGCTCGTGACATGTTGATAAAAATCTGAACGCATTTTTGGCGTCCAGAACTTCACAAGGTGCTCAGAAATCCGCAGATAAGTCTCTTCGTGAACTGGGATATTTGTCTCAATGTCTCCGGCCATTCGAGTAAGAATTGAAATGTCCACAATTTATGCCTTAGTCAAAACGGATTCGAGCGTATTCGTTGGAGCAGCACTTGAATCCGCTGGACGAATTTCAACTGCAGTTACCTTGAATTCGGGACAGTTAGTGGCCCAGTCTGAAAACTCTGTGGTGATTACATTTGCGCCGCTAGTTGGGTGGTGGAAAGTAGTGTGAACTACGCCAGCTGGAACGCGTTCACTTACTAGCGCCGTCAAGATGGTTTCGCCAATTCGGCTAGATACTGCAATCTTTTGTCCATCAACGATTCCACGCATCGCTGCATCCGCTTCATGGATTTCCAAAACATCTTCTGGGTGCCAAGTAACGTTTGCAGTTCGGCGGGTCTGTGCGCCTACGTTGTACTGACTCAAAATTCGACCAGTAGTTAGCAACAGTGGGAACTTTCGGTTTGAGCGCTCCTCAGTTGGCACAAACGGAGTCTCCATGAATTGACCCTGGCCACGAACGAATCCATCCACGTGCATGATTGGTGTTCC
>CANKTT010000057.1 GCA_947486505.1 Actinomycetota bacterium
GAACGCATGGATAGAAACGTAGCTCGCAAACTGATGGGTTGGAATGAAGATGAATTCATCCTTACACATACTGGAAACATGGGGCTAAAGCAAGACTTAGGGAATGTCATTGAGGCAATAAAACTTGTCAATAACCCAAGCGTCCGACTGATGCTTGTGGGAGATGGCAGTCAGCGTTCAGAATTGGAGGATCTTGCGAAAGGCGAGTTACGAATCCAATTTATGGACTTGGTTTCGGAAGACTTGTACTCTGCCTTGCTTGCAGCCAGTAACGTGCTACTTATCAACGAAGCGCCTACGGTTACCGACATGTCGTTGCCATCCAAGTTAACGTCATATGAAGCGTCGGGTGGGACACTACTTGGTGCAGTGGTTCAAGGTGGGAATACATCGAACGCGCTCAACATTGTTTCAGGCTCATACCAAGTGAGAGCGGGTGACCCGGATGCCTTAGCAGCGCACATAAGTGATCTTGCTGATCACAGCGGAATTTCCAATCCTTCAGACGTAAAACCTATTGTCCTCGAGATTGATGCAATTCGTAACTTTCGAGTTAATTGGGCAGTTAATTTGTAACTGGAGAAGCGTACTAATCGAGTGGTTTCAAATTACTTTTTTTGTAATTATAGGTTATTTCATAGCTAGTGCGTATACGTGTTTCAATTGCCCCACTATCTGGGACATAGAAAAATCAGCCCTTGAAAGCTGAACGGCTCTGTTCGAGTAAAGTTCGAGGTCAGCGCACATAGTCCGCACAGCCAACGCAAGGTCTTCAGGGCTCCCATTGGTAACCATTCCCGCCCCGCTTTTTGAAATGTAAGGCGAAAGCCCACATGTTTCTGTTATTACAACGGGAACACTCATAGACAAGGCTTCTAAAATAATCATCGGAAATGGTTCATTTACTGAAGGTAGCACCAGTATTTTTGTTTGAGTGAGAAGTTTGAGTACACCACTGTGATCTAAAGCCCCTAAATAAGAAATTCGGTCTCCCAGTGTCGTTTCACGGATTGCCTTTAGCGTGTGCGCAAGCTTTCCTTCATCAGCACCGGCTATTCGAAATTCGTATTCATTATTTTCATCTCCAAGAATTGAAGCCATCTCTACAAATTTGTCTGGATTTTTCCGATCTTGCAGCCTCGATATGAAAGAAATAAATTTGGCATTTTGGATTCTATCAACGTCACTTTCGGGCACGCCGTTGGGCAAAAATGACAATTCTGCATGTTGATCTCGTGATACTGCTTTGATGTCTTTTTCTTCAGTTGGCGTTAAATACAGAATTCGTTTCGCTCGACGCAGGAGCCTTCTGGTAGCAAGTCCATCGAGGATTCTTCCAAGAAATTTGCTCGTTGGGTCGATCATTCCATGGCCTTGAATTACGAACGGAATTCCGCGAACCACTGCTATGAGTCCGACAGGGAGAGTTATCAAGTCCCGCGCAAGATGAATATGAACAACGTCGAAATCGGTGACCTTGCGCCAGGTCCAAACCCAGAGTTTCCAAGAAAACATACCACTGAACCCGAGCCTGGCATGAATACTATGCACGGGAAAAAGTTGACAGGGGACTCCTTCAATAATGTCAGTCTTTGGTATGCCCTTACTACCTGCAAGAATTACAACTGAGTTGCCCTTATCGTTGAGTTCAGCTGCCAAATTCAAAGCAACTCGAACAGGTCCACCAAAAGCATTGTCTGCACTGTGCAATGTAACAACGTGTAAGATTTTCATTCTGGCTCGCGTAACTCTCGGATTTTGCCATTAATCTGCATACTTAAATCTGGCAGGTTACTCCGCACGACTTCACCAGCAGCAACAACCGAACATCTGCCTATATTCACACCGGGCAATACCGTGGCGCGGGCCCCAATCCATGCACCGCTATCAATAGAGATAGGCGCGTTTCGATAAGGAAAGTCTGCCTTGCGATGGTCATGGGATCCCGTGCAAAGCATGACCCCTTGAGAAATGCACACATCATTCCCAATCGTGATTGGCTCTAGATTGATAATGCGAAGCCCTTCGCCTAGCCAACAATTACTTCCAACGGTCAGCTTCCACGGCCACATAATGCGCACGTCATTTCGAATGAATGCTGTAGCACCAACATTTGCGCCAAAAAATCTGAGAAGGGAGGTTCTCCATCTATTGGGACACCAAAATCGCTGAAAGATCAAGAAAGAAGTAGCAAACCAAAGTGCCTGCCAAATTTTGTTTCGTCCGCGGTCGTATCCTGCGGAATCAAATCTTGCTAAATTACGCCCCATACTGTCCTTGTTCTCATGCTTAATCAGAGAGGTTATCAGATCTTGTTTATCGCAAATATTGGTAGGTTGATGTTTTGGAAGCAAAAGTGGTCCTCCTCTCCAACTACTTTAGCCCCTACAGGAATGCGTTATGTTTCCCACTCTCCAAGGTTTTGCCCCTAGAGGTTCGCCACGCCGCAAACAGTGATGCTGGCCGTGGCCGGCAAATTAGCGGTCAGTCAGAAGTTTCTTATCAACCCAACTTCTGTAACTTGTGGTCGACTAATTGGTCAATGAGCGATTATTGGTTGCCTAAAAAGAAATGGGTAGATCTCAAAGACGAGAATGGAGTTGTAACAGGTGCGCAGGAAATGCCAGGTTGCTGGTTTGTTGTTGCGAAAGCCAAGCGCCTCGGTGCTAAAAAGTTGGATTCTATGTATCCACACCAGAAACCCAATCCTTCACTGGTGGTCCCATTGCCAAACTCAGAACAAAGCACTTCTTGAATCTGGATGCTGTAGTGACTGCAGGCGGTGCGCCACACAGGCGTTGTTAAACATCGGCGTCAAGTCCAAACATGTCTTTCAAGGGTGCAAGGTGGTTGATCATGCTTGGTGGAATGAGCAAGCAAATAAGTTGCGGACCCAGCTAACGTGGCAAGTTGGGCATTCGTATCTTTGCGTTGCGGAATTGAACGAACGCAAAGGCATCATGGACGTGACGATAGCTTTCCACATGCGCTTTAAGCCAGATGACACGCTTAGAAAAGTGGGTAAAGGTCCGCTTCGTTCCAAATTGCAGACTCTAATGAACACTCTTCATATTTATGAAAGTGTAAATTTGGTTGGTGCTAAATGTGGATCGAATTTAGCAAATGAATACAGTCGTGCTCAAACACTTGTACTTGAGTCGCACAAGGAGGGCTGGGACTTGTGATTAACGAAGCTTTGGCTTGCGGACTTGGTATGGTTAGCGCTGAAAATTGTGGGGCCGTTCGTGATGTTCGAAGTATGGTGGGAGTTTTTGTCTTCGAAGAATCATTAGAAAATCACAGCTCAGCCATCGCCCACAACGTGGACTTGATCAGAGATGCGTCGTCAGGTTGGCTTCGCCATTAGAAAATCTTGGGCAGAGAATCTTACGATTTGTCCTATTATTAAATGGTGCTCTGATACGGTAATATCTCTATAGTGCTTATAAATCATTCTCCGCTAGATTCATCTCAGACGATTAGTGTTCTCTGGATAACAAATATTGCCAACCCTTATCGAATTCCAGCCTGGCGGGCACTTGGGGAACAAGTGAATCTAACTATGGCGCTACTCGCTCGGTCTGAGCCTAATCGGGCGTGGAACTTTTCAGAGGAACAAATTGGGTTGAAAACGGTATTCGTAGGCGCACCTGTTTTTCGATCTGGAGAGATGTCCATTTATTGGCCTAATAGAAAACTTCGTAAGTTGCTCATGCAAGATCTTGACGCTGTGATTCTGGGGGGATGGGAGTCACCCGCATATCTTTATTCACTCTGGATCGCTAAAAGAAGGGGTTTAAAGACCATTAGTCATTATGGTTCGACTGATCAATCTCACAAATATAGATCTGGTCTGGTTAAACTGATGAGATCCTGGTTTTACCGAAATTTGGATGCACACGTGACTTATGGAATTGAAGCGACAAAATCTCTTTTGGCGATGCAGGTGCAACCAGAGCGCATCGTGACCGGCTTTAATTCAGTGGACCATGATTATTTTCAAGACAGCGTGAGCGCCATTCGCGCCAGTCACGTGAATCAAATCACAGACGGCCATGCCTTTCTTTACGTAGGTCAACTAATTAAACGCAAAAACATCGATAGCGTTATTCGAGCCTTTTCCTCAATGTGTAAGGACTTTGATTCGCTTCGCATTGTAGGCTCTGGCCCTGAGGAAGAATCTTTGAAGAGTTTAGTGATTGAATTAGGCCTCGTCAATCAGATTGTTATGGCGGGACCAAAAGCAAGAGAGGCACTGTTGGAAGAATACGCGCAGGCAAACACGCTCATCTTGGCATCAACAAATGAGGTTTGGGGACTGGTTGTGAATGAAGCATTAGCAAGTGGACTAAAAGTCGTAGTTAGCGAAAGCTGCGGCGCGGCTACTGATGTAGAAGGAATGCAAGGGGTTTACCTCTGCGACACCTCTGTTGCCAGCATCGAAAAAGCAATGCTATCTAGTGCGCAAGAGGGTAAAGCGCCAATTAAAACACCATCAATATTGCAACGACGGCCTCGGGAACTTGCTGATGACTTGAGTCAGGCCCTGCTTTAGCTTTCAACCAGTTAAATCGCATTAAGATATTTTAAAGTAAAGCAAGTACGATCAAATCCAGACACTTGGGTAAGTGGTAATGATAAAGAATTAAAATTTACAGAACAACGCCTTTTGCTCGAGAGACACGACTCTGCGACAACTACCTCTTTAAGGTTAGTTGAGTGATCGACTTTTTACCCTAGGACTAGTAAGGAACGGCGCTTGAATGTCCATCGCTTCTTTCTGAACTTAACACGCCCCCAAATTGGGATCCACGAATTTTGTTAGATTCCCACATTGAGTTGATAAAATATGAAACTATCCAAAGAATGATAATGGACCACGACAGTCTCAACCACATCCTAGATGAATATTGGATTCCAAGAAGCATCAAAGCTGCAAAACTACCGCCGCTCAATAATTTAATGAGAGTTCCCGTTGTCGACGTTGAAGAACGGCTAAGAAGCCTTCCGGCCATCAGTGAAAGTATGCCCACAAAAAGTAGTGCTCCCGTGGGTCCGAGGCCTCCGTAAAGTTGACCAGCTGTTGCAAGTGGCACCCAAACGTAAGGATAAAGCCTTTCTGCGTAATCTGAAGAAAATATAGCTGAACTTGTTCCGGCACCAATAATGGGATTGAAGTTTTTAAGAAGCAGTCCGAAGGTGGAGTATTGAGACGAATTTGCAATTACGGGCACACATGTTAATAACGACGCGGTTACTAACTGCAATGCGTCAAGCAAATACTGAAGTCCGCTTGTAAAAAAAAGTTGGATTTGATCAGCAACAAGTTTGGGGAGCCTTGCGACACCAAGCGGTTCGCTCCGTGCAGATTGGCTGACGTTAAAAAAAATTGATGTCACAATAATACCAAGAATGACTATCAATGAGTCCCTGAGATACTTGCGGCGAAGTCGTGCCACAAGCACTACAAATAAACCACCGATTGAAATCACGGCAACGCGAGACCCTGTGCCCAGAATGCATAGGGACCAGACAGCGTGGAAGGACATCGCAAGAACCATTTCTCGGCGTGTTTTTGACGATGCGACCAGATAGAGAGAAATTCCAATCCCAGGCAAGAGGAGTGCACTAGCAATACGCTGCACAAGCCCAATCCCATTCGTATTCAGGTAGAGGTCGCTATAAACAATAGAAGTTCCTTGACCGATTAGGTAAAACAGAAAAATAAGGCAAAGAACCAAAAAAAGCTTCGACCTAGTATCTTTTTGGAGATTCACTAAATTCTGCCTGTCCACATTTTCCATATTTATTAGATAAATGTTTCCGAAACTAGCCCCGCATGTGTAGAAAAGCATTATCGAGCGAAACTCTGCAATTTCTTGCTGGCTTAGCGCCCAGAAACCTATAAGGCCAACCCCTCCCGCTGGCCGTGCCCAATCCCAAATACTCGGCCCAAGTAGGGCGAGGAGTGAGAGAAATGTTGCACATAAAGGTATTACCTTTGCAGCGCCTTTGGCGTGCCTAAAAAGCACAATAAGGTTTATAAAGAGGAGTAAAGATAACAGAAATACAACACCCACTGTTTTGTAAACCTTTCCGCCTTACAGTCAGATTGAGCTGACGCCATGCTCTCATCATAGTAAGTCTTAATTTACAAGTGGTATTACTTGAGGACTCATTACTCAACGATCTATCGATACTGATGTCAAATTAACGTTCATGCCTACAATCGTGTTCGATTTGATTTACCATTTACTGTCAGTGCGAAAAACATGTACAAACCGGATGTACACAAACCTAAAATAAGTGCCAGCGGGCCAGCGAAAGAATAATTCATTATGGAAGCGAGGAAGAAAAGCGTCGAAAATTGGGTCAATAGAAGCAGAATCTGTCCCCGCAAGGCGTACTTTTGCATCCGCAAAGCTACGAGCAAGGAGACGAGGAATGTGCAAATAACAGATGCTATCGACGCGAATCCGACGAGTCTGAGCATTGGACCAACAAATCTGTAGCTATCTCCAAGCAGAAGTGGTGCAAGCCAGTTACCAAATACCGCAAGTGACGTGGCTGCGAGCAGGGAAAGCGAAAGTTGTAGTTTTGTCGAATTCGAAAGATTAAGAGCCTCACGCAAGTTTTTGGCCTTGGACCACCTGATGTATTCAACTGTTATAGCTGTTTGCGCCAAAATTTCTGTAGGTTGCCCTAGTTTATAAACTGCACCGTAGTTGCCCGTGATTGTTGTGCCTGACAGAGCTGTCCAAATAGCGATATCCAATCCTTTCAGTTGTGTGAGAATTGGAATCCAAGCGATGCTTCCACTTCTACTCCAGTGGTTATTTACTTGGATTGTATGTTTGCGTTTTTCAAGTCGCGAAAACCTTCGGGTTATGGCCAATAGATTTATCGTTCCAATGATTTGTCCCAATGCAATTAATCCGACAAAAAATGCAGGAAGAAGTTCCGGCGCGAAGTTTTGGCAAATTGGAAGAGTTAGCAGCGGGAGTCGGTAAACAAAATTATTTTGGGCGATCGACCCAAAGTGACCGTCGGAACGCAATAAGACTTGACTGGCTTGAAAACTTTGCAAAGAAAATACCGCTAGTCCAGTAAAGATACAGATTGCGATCGGAATATATATGGCAAGTAAAAGTGCAGTTGCCGCACCAAACACCGCAGCAACAATTATTTGATTACGGAATAGTGAACGCCATAAGTTTCCCTCTATGCGCCCCGCACTTAATTCACGAGTGTAAAATGAGTTCGTACCCCAATCGGCAAAAGTGACCGCAATAGGTATCACGGATATTGCGATTGCGACCGGTGCGAATTGCGATGGCAGTAATTGACGAGCAACGTAGATTATGGCAATTCCGTATAGAAGCTGGCTCCAGATATTTGAATATGCAAGAGACATTGATTGTGAAGTAATAAATTTCTTGAATGGGTGTGACATGTTTTATTCTTAAGCGCGTTGACTAATTATGCTTGCGGTTGGCTTTTATTAACTTCAGCTAATGTCATGCGCTTGGCCAACTCTGGGGTCAAAACTTTTGGTTCCCATCCAAGTTGATTTTTAGCCTTTGAATAATCTCCAATTAGCGCGTCTACTTCTGTTGGTCGAAGGTAGCGCTCATCAAATCGCACGTACTTTTCCCAATCGAGACCAACAGCTTCGAAACTGAATTGCAGAAAGTCTTTAACTGTGTAGGCCGAATTTGTTGCAAGAACATAATCATCAGGGGTGCCTTGCTGCAGCATGCGCCACATGCCCTCGACATATTCAGGGGCATATCCCCAGTCGCGGACTGAATCAAGATTTCCCATGTAAACAAAGTCTTGCTTGCCGGCTGCAATTCGCGCAGCAGCAATTGCGATCTTTCGGGTCACAAAGGTTTCACCGCGGCGTTCAGATTCGTGATTGAACAAAATGCCGTTGCAGGTATACATGCCATAGGCCTCGCGGTAGTTCTTGGTAATCCAGTATGAATACACTTTGGCGACACCATAAGGGGAGCGTGGGTAAAATGGAGTTTCTTCATTCTGAGGTGGCGGTGTTGCACCGAACATTTCAGATGAGCTTGCCTGGTAAAAACGCGCAGGGACTTCGGTCATTCGAATTGCTTCGAGTAAGCGAGTCGATCCAAGACCAGTCGTGTCACCTGTGTATTCAGGCTCATCAAACGAGACACGCACATGAGACTGGGCGGCTAGGTTGTAAACCTCATCTGGCTGGATCTTGTCAACTAACGTCACCATGCGGGTACCGTCTGAAAGGTCACCGTAGTGGAGAAATAGGCGAGCACCTTCGCTGTGTGGATCTTGGTAAAGATGATCGATTCGACTGGTATTGAAAGTTGAAGACCGGCGAATTAGCCCGTGAACTTCATAGCCTTTATCCAAGAGAAGTTCTGCAAGGTACGAACCATCTTGACCAGTGATTCCAGTGACGAGTGCTTTTTTCATTTCAGCCCTTACATGGCACGATTAGGTAACACGACACTATTAGTCTAAACGTAGTGAGTGTCCCGTAAAGACTTAGGAGTTCCGACCAGTGCCTGTTATATCCAAAAATGCCAAGATATATATCGCAGGACACAGCGGCCTAGTTGGCTCCGCTCTATGGCGCCACTTTGAAGATGCCGGATATACGAATCTGATTGGTTGGCGTTCCTCGGAAGTTGATTTGCGTGATCGTGAACAAACGATTGCTGCTATCACCCCAGCCAAACCTGATGTTGTCATTATGGCTGCAGCAAAAGTCGGTGGGATTGTTGCGAATAACAC
>CANKTT010000058.1 GCA_947486505.1 Actinomycetota bacterium
AGCCTTTGGTTTTGGAATTCACTTTCCTTCTGGAATCTGATTCTGATAATCAACTTTGATACATCGATCCATCACGACTTTCATCCCGGCGTCTTTAGCTAGTTTTGCAACATCGCTATTTTCAATACCTTGTTGCATCCACCAGGTTTTACCTGCAGCGCTTTCGGCGATGGCGGGGAATTCGGTTTCGAAAACTTCGGGCATATCCTCACCTTTACGAAACACGTCAATGATGTCTGGAACTATGGGTAAGTCCGCTACAGATTTGTAAACTGGCTGATCCAAGATCTCTCCGGTGACAGTGGGATTTATCAAATAAACATCGAAGTGGCTTTGCTCAATTAGATAGGCGGCAACCTGATGACTCGCACGTTCAGGATTGCTGGAAACCCCAATCACAGCAACTGAGGTCGCTTCTTCCAGAATGCTCTTGATCTCTGCGTCGTTCAAAGTGTTTTACCCTTCGGCTTGGCTACTTACTTGAGAATACTGGGCGGATACACTTGAGAACATGGCTGAGACGTTTTACACCGGGTTGCTTATTGTGAGCTCGGTTTCAATTACTGGTTATGCGTCATACATGGTCTACAAACTCTTTAAGGGTCAATCATGAACACCAAATTGCACCCAGACTTAGCTCCGTTGTCTTGGTTAGTTGGCACCTGGGTAGGTGTTGGCGTCGTTGGATATCCAAGCATGGAATCTGACATTCAGGTTGGCCAAGAGCTCAGCATTCACTCGGATGGTCGCCCATTCTTGATTCACTGGTCCCGCACTTGGGAACTTGATGATCAAGGCGAACGAGTTCGCCCACTTGCACTTGAAAGCGGTTTCTGGCGTCCGCGTCCAGATAACGAAGTCGAATTATTGCTCGCCCACCCAACTGGATTCTTGGAGTCTTGGTTTGGAAAAGTAACAATCACTGGACTTGAGAATGCGCAGATTACCGGTGCTCGTGTCGAACTAAAGACTGATGCTATTTTACGAACCGCCTCTGCCAAGCAAGTTGATTCAGGCGAACGCATCTATGGATTAGTCGATGGCAACATTGGTTGGGTTTACGACATGGCCGCTGAAGGTCACGCAATGAAGTCTCATGCATCGTTCCATTTAACAAAGGCAATGACACCATGAGTAATGAATGGGATGACGTACTTCGTGATCAGGGTTACCGAATCACACCTCAACGCCAGCTTGTGCTGGAAGCGGTTAACACTTTGGGGCACGCCACACCAGAAGAGTTACTGACGGAAGTTCAAAAAACTGCCGCTGCGGTTAACCTCTCAACGATTTATCGAACTTTAGAAGTTCTTGAACAAGTTGGATTAGTTACTCATGCCCACATTGGTCATGGCGCACCTACGTATCACTCGGTTGATAATGATGCGCACATTCACTTGGTTTGTGACACTTGCCAAGGCGTGCAATCAATTCCGGCAGATGCCGCTGAACTGTTCGTGCAGATGCTTCGGGAAAAAGCTGGGTTTGAGACTGACGTGGCCCACGTATCAGTTCATGGCCAGTGTGCATCCTGTATGGATCGCCAAAAGCTGCTTTAGTTCTTAGCGAACAACCAACTTTTCCAAGTCTTTGCCATAGTTAAAGGTTTCCAGCCTGCGTTAACTGCGAGAGAATGAACTATGACCGCTATTCCGCATATGGACGACACCAGTGTTGATGCTGGCGTGCCGTGGCATTACGGAGAACCGTTCAAGGAACAGCGCGAACTTGTCGCTGGACGCGGTCGAGTAGATCTTTCACACCGCGGAGTGGTCACGGTCACGGGCCCAGATCGCAAATCTTGGTTGCATTCCATTACAACCCAAGACTTTGAGTCTCCGGTGACTCATTTAACTTCGCTGATTTTGTCACCACATGGACATATCGAACATGACATTCATGTGGCTGAACATAACGAAACCGTTTGGATTAGCTGTGAACCGGGAACTGGGAATGATTTGATTCAGTATCTGAATTCCATGAAATTCATGCTTCGCGTAGAAGTTAAAAATATTTCTGATGAAGTTGCAATTGTTGGAGCACCGGGCTGGATTGAATCAGACACCTACCCGGTGTGGCATTCATCTGATGCATTTGTGAATGGCTCACAAGTTAGCGATAAGTATGTTGCAACCAGACCGGGAGATTGGAAAGTTAGCGAACTTTTTGTCCCGCGTACTGAGTTGGCTCAGGTGATGAGTCAAGAAACTCAAGTTGGAACTTGGGCCTGGGAAGCACATCGGATCCGTGCTGGTGTGCCAAGACTTAACTTCGAAACTGACCATAAAACAATTCCGCATGAAGTTGGTTTGATTGCTTCTTCAGTTCACTTAAACAAAGGTTGCTACCGCGGCCAAGAAACTGTGGCGCGGGTTTATAACTTGGGAAAACCACCACGTCGGATAGTTCAGCTTGAGCTTGATGGTTCAACTAATGAATTGCCTGCAGTTGGCGATGCTGTTTTATGGGGCGACAAAGAAGTGGGTCGAGTAACTTCCGTGACTCAGGATTATGAAAGTGGGCCGCTAGCGCTTGCCGTTATCAAGCGCTCGGTACCTACCGATGTGGTTTTAACGGCTGGCACGGTTTCGGCCAGCCAAACCGTAATTGTTGAATAACTAAACTTCTAAAGTGATGGTCATCGGGCCATCGCAAACTGCGCTGATTCGCATGTCTGCGCCAAACTTTCCAGTTTCAACTTGAGCACCAAGATCTCTTAAAGCCTGAACTAAGTTTTCAACTAACGGCTCGGCTTGCGGACCACGAGCTGCTTGCTGCCAAGTTGGGCGTCGGCCATTTGAGGTGTCAGCAAACAACGTGAATTGACTGATAGCCAAGATCGGCAAACTTGCATCAGCGGCTGCCACTTCAACTGATTCAGAAAGTACGGATTTGCCAGCCGACTTTAGGGCAGCGGATTCGAAGATCCGCAGCTTCCAAATCTTGTCCGCGAGAACTGCACATTTGCTTTCATCGTCATCAACGCTGATGCCGATAAGGACAAGTAGTCCCGGCCCCTCAAAGGCTCCAATGGTTTGGCCTTCGACAACAACACTGGCACCGTCTACTCGCTGAACAACTGCACGCATACTCACATTCTGCCGTGCTTATGTGGCTGTTCGCATTAGGTGTCCAATAGTCAAACGTGGAACTATAGGGATGTGTCAGTTCCAGTTGCTTACGTGGTCCGAAGCGGACTAGTAGAAGGCGCGCATTTCGGTAGCGCCGTTGTTGTCGATGCCCAAGGCAAAGTTGAATGGTCAATTGGCGAGGTTTCGACAGCAATGTTTCCGAGGTCTTCAAACAAGTTGATGCAAGGCCTAGCTATGGTTCGAAACGGCGTGCCACTAAAAAATGAATTACTTGCACTTGCTTGTGCATCCCACAGTGGCGAAGACTTTCACCTTTCAGGTGTCCAGGATATCTTGAATGCCGCAAACCTTGATACCTCGACTTTACAGTGCCCGCCTGATTGGCCACTTGATGAAATAGAGCGAGACACATTGCTGGCAGCAGGTCTGGGTAAGTCCTCCTTGTACATGAACTGCAGTGGCAAACATTCGGCGATGCTCCTTACTTGCGTGCTAAATGGTTGGGACACTGACAATTATCTGAATCCAACGCATCCATTGCAGGAGGCCTGTAAAGAAGCAATTGAAGATGTGACTGGCGAAGTAGTCGAACACATCGGTGTTGACGGCTGCGGTGCACCACTCATGTCCACATCGCTTACTGGTTTAGCTCGCGCATTTTCAAAATTCGCTGGCCCAGGTGCGGATTCCGAACAGAAAATGATTTCTGATGCGATTCGTGCTAATCCGCAATATCTCGGCGGTACTCGACGGGATGTGACAAAGCTTATGCAAGGTGTTCCTGGTTTGCTGGCCAAGGACGGCGCAGAAGCTGTCTATGGAATTGGCCTTGGTGACGGTCGAGCTCTTGCCGTCAAGATTGATGATGGTGCAGACCGCGCTCGCATAGTTGTAGCCATGGCTATTTTGCAAAACGTAATGGGTGTTGTATCCCAAGAAGTCGAAAGTCAACTGGATAGCCAAGAACTACTTGGTGGCGGAGTACACGTAGGAAAAGTAATTCCAGCGTTTTCTGTCTAACTTCTAGCTAACGAGTTCTTTACGGTATTTCATTACTTCTGAGGTCATTCCGATGCCCACAACACCAATGAGAATTTCTCCTCTGAAGTAACCCATTACTAATTCATCGGATAGCTCTCCGGCGACTAGTTCATAACGATCAGCCAGTCCAGGCATTCCAAAACCTTGAATTTTCATGTCGTATTGATCTGACCAAAAACTTGGCAGTGGCATGAATGGTGTTGCGATAAGTTCAGCCAAATTTTCAGCATCTGCCAAGTAGGCACTCAACACCGAACCAACTCGCTTTCCAGTTTCGGTCGGAATGTTCCAGTGCTCAATTCTTCTTGGCTCATTATCGAAAAGTGGATTGGCGAATCTTGCCAAGTCACCAACTACATAAACACCATCGACAGATTTTCCGTCAGTGGTTAAAGCTCGAAGGGCAGAGTCAGCAAGCACCCCATTTGAGATATCAATACTGGTACCAGACAGCCATTCAACATTGCAATGCGAACTAATTGCTTCAACTAAAACATCTGCCTGAATCACTTCACCGTTATCAAGGACTACGCCAGAAATCTTTTCGGTTCCAGTTAGATCTGAAATTCCATGGTTCAGTTTGAATTTAACGCCATGGCGTTCATGTCGTCGCTGCAACTCAGCAGCAAGTTGCTCACCTAGAGGCCTAATCATTGGATACGGATCAATTGCGACATTGGTAACTTCGCAACCTAGCCCTCGTGCAGTAGCTGCAACTTCACAACCGATGAACCCAGCACCTGCTACAACAACTTTGGCTCCTGGAACCAATTCAGCTCGTAATCCAATTGCATCATCCAAAGTTCGGACAGTGTGCCGGCCTGAAACTTTGCCATTTGGCAGATCAAGTACCCGCGGCCGCAATCCAGAAGCTATAACTAGTCCGTCGTATTCAAAAGACTTACCGGAAGCCGTAGTTACGGACTTTTTATCTAAATCAACTGAAACGGCTGGATCGCCCAGGTGCCAAGTGACATCTTCGACTTGGGTACGTAACTTAAAAGCAACTGCTTCGTGAGTAACTTCTTTTGCCAAGACTTCTTTAGATAACGGAGGTCGGTTATAAGGAAGGTGCACTTCCTCGCCAATCATGGATATCCGCCCAGCAAATCCGTTATTGCGAAGCGCTTCAGCGGCACGCAGACCACCCATAGACGCCCCGACAATAATGACTGACTTAGACATAAAACTTGGTTTTAGTTATTCGACAATGGAGATTGCCTGCATAGGGCAAACATCCACAGCACTTTCAATGTCACTGCGGCGACTGTCGTCAGCGGTAGCAACAAATTCAAGTTTGTCGTCATCGTTTAACTTGAAAACATCTGGTGCTTCAAAGACGCATTGGCCATAGTGCTGGCACTTATCCATGTCGACATTAATGGTAATCATTTCTTCTCCTCAACAGTTGATGGATACAGATCTTTAGAAGGTGTTCGAATGCCACGGAATTCCCAATCTCCACCAAGAGCAGTAGAGACTACTTCTTCACTTTCAGTTGGTTGTGCGCCTACATCAGTGCGAATCGCAGTTGGGCCGGTAACAATTGTGTTGGTCAGCTTGCCAAGTCCTTCAACTTCGACCTCGACTACATCACCTGGTTGCACTGGACGTGAGTTGGCTGGAGTTCCAGAGAACAAAATGTCACCTGGAACCAAAGTGATAGTGCGTGCAATATCTGCAACTAGGTAGTGCATATCCCATTCCATATTGCTGGTGTTGTCATCTTGTTTTACAACACCATTAACTAAAGTGCGGATCTGCTTTCCTCGAAAATCCCAATCAGTGATCAAGCCAGGACCAACAGGTGCCAAGGTGTCGCTTCCCTTTACTCGCAACATGGAACCAGCATCGGTATCGCGGAAGTCATGCAAACCGTAGTCATTTCCAATGGTGTAACCGGCAATGTAATCGCCGGCTTCAGCCGGGCTGATGTTGCGGCAAGTCTTGCCAATCACGATTACGATTTCGCCTTCGTAGTTCAACCACTTGCAACCTTGCGGTCGAACGATTGAACCCAAGTGGCTATTTAGCGCAGTGATTGGCTTGTGAAAGTAGGTAGGCGCAGCTGGGAGTTTTGTCATGAACTCTTGTGTACGACTGTCGTAATTCAAATGAACCGCAATGATTTTTGTAGGCTCGCTCGGCGGCAAGTGAATTGCATCAGCGATTGCAACTTCTCTGCCATCAGGAGCGACAAGAGTTTCACCGTGGCGAATTGTTTGAACTGCAAAGCCATCCAGCAGGATGCGACGATACTCAGCCACGTGAGACAACCGGATGCTTAACAGCTGGGAAACCTTCGGCTGGTTTATCGAACCAAATATGAACCTGGCCAGTACCAATTGAGTTTTCATACTCGCCGTATTGACGGCCAGGCGCAGTGCAATCTTTTTCACCTAACGCACCGTGCATCATCATGCCGTGACCGTAACGAGCTTCTGGCTTGTACTTATGGAACGCATCCATGGTGTCCAAAACTTTGGCATGTTCTCCGGCTAGATACCAAGCAATACGCTCTTCGTCAGCAGCTCGTGCTTCAGGCGTGTAAATCGAATTCAAATCGGCAGATTCGTGCTTACGAAGTTCACGCAGAGGCCAGAAGGTATGTGACAAAGCACCAGAAGCAATCAGCAAAACTTTACGATCTGAGTTTGCAATAGCTTCACCGACTGCACGACCTAGGCGCAGATTGTCTTCGTCATCGCCAGTTTGGCACATGCCAATGCTGATCCAGTTTTTATCCAAGCCCTTACCTAGGTATAGCCAGAGATTTAACGTTGCGTAGAAAGTAGGTAGGTGTGTGTTGTCGATTGGAGTAATCCAAGTTCCGTGCTTTTCGCCTAGTGATGCGATCTCCTTGGCTAGTGCTGGGTCACCTTTCCAGTCAAAAGGAACAGATGACATACCGCGTGGAAGTTCTTCACTGGTGTAAAAACCTTCCCGACGATCGTGTGAAGTAACGACGAATTCAACAGTCGTTGCCCAATGTGAATCAAAAACGATAACGGTGTCGTAATCAATCTTTTCGAAAACATCTTTACGAAGTTGCTCGAGTCCAGCAACGAGTGTGAAGTCTTCACCATTATTGAGTTCCTTACGAATCTCAAGTGGCAAGACAATGGTCGGTACGTGTGCCAGTAAACCAGCTCCAACAATTTCTCCCATGATTTATTCCTTCCATCCGTTAGGCGCAAAGACGGTGTTCTTTACGTCTGCATAAAAATCAAATGACCAGATTCCGCCTTCGCGGCCGATACCTGACTTCTTAGAACCACCAAATGGTGCGCCAAGATCGCGTACAAAGAAACAGTTGACCCAGATAGTGCCGGCAACTAATCGATCGGTGATGACTTCAGCACGCTTTTTGTTTCCACACACAACAACAGCTGCTAATCCAAATTCAGTTCCATTTGCCATCTCGATAGCTTCTTCATCAGTATCGAATTGCTGCATACAAAGAACTGGTCCAAATACTTCTTGCGTGACGATTTCGCTGCCAACTGTTGGATTATCAATCAAAGTTGGCATGAAGAAGTTTCCGCCTAGTTCGGCGTTAGGACCACCACCTAGTACGACCGTTTGTCCTTCAGCTACAGCGCGGTCTACGAAGCCTTTAACCCGAGTGAAGTGCTCCGGATGAATCTGTGGGCCGATATCAGTTGCTTCATCTCGTGGATCACCCTGCTTGATCAGCTTGGCACGTTCGATGAATGCCGCTTTGAATTTCTCAGCAATGCCACGCTGCACCAAGAAACGAGTTCCAGATAAACAAACCTGACCAGCATTATCGAACTGCTCAACAGCAACTGTGACTGCAATATCAAGATCTGCATCATCAGTAATGATTAGCGGGCTCTTGCCACCAAGTTCGAACGAGCAGGGAACTAGATTTTCGGCAGCAGCTTTTGCCACAAGTTTTGCAGTTGGCACCGAGCCAGTGAAAGAAATGCGAGATAAGTCTGGATGGGCGGTAAGCGCTGCACCTGCTTCTTCACCAAAACCTTGTACGACATTGAATACGCCAGGTGGCATTCCGGCTTCAGCAGTTATGTCTGCAAGAAGGGAAGCGGTAAGCGGGGCCCACTCAGGTGGCTTAGCAACAACTGTGTCGCCAGCGGCAAGCGCTGGACCAATGCGCCAAGTAGCAAGCATCAATGGTGCATTCCACGGGGTGATGATTCCGGTAACGCCAGCTGGATCCCAAGTTACGTGATTGGTATGGCCACGAGTTTCAAAATCAGGATAGTTAAGTTGATTCATTGCGTAGTCTGCAAAGAATCTAAAGTTCATTGCCACTCGAGGCATGACACCGCGACGATGTGATCGAAGCAGAGAACCGTTATCGGTGGTCTCGACAATTGCTAAGTCTTCAATTCGAGATTCGATAATGTCGGCAACCCGATTTAAAATTGCGCCTCGTTCTTGCGGTGACATTTGAGACCAAATTGGAAAGGCAGATTTAGCGGCAGCGACAGCTAGATCAACCTCTTTAGCGCCACCACGGGAAATGTCAGCCAGAA
>CANKTT010000059.1 GCA_947486505.1 Actinomycetota bacterium
GAGCACGTAAGCGGATGCACTTAGTTCTGGGCTTAAGTGCTGGTCTGTTACTTGGATTGGTTTCCTTTGATCTGATTCCAGAAGTTTTTGAACTCAGCGACTTAGAAGTCGGACATGTTCCAGCTGTGATGGTGATGTTTGTTGTTGGTTTCTTGGCTTTACATATCCTCGAGCGATACTCAGGTGCGCACGAACCGCACGATTCAAAGTACAGCGACACTCATGAGCATTCGCATAATGCCACTGGAGTAATCGCTGCCTCTGCCATGGTGATTCACGTCTTCCTGGACGGACTGGCAATCGGAATCGCTTTCCAGGTTAGTTCAGCTTTAGGTTGGATAGTCGCAATCGCGGTTGTAGCCCATGCATTTACAGATGGCTTAAACACTGTTTCGATGTTGATTTCTGCCGGTCGATGGCAGAAACAAGCAATTACACTTTTGATTGCTGACGGTGTTGCCAGAATCAGTGGTGCATATCTTGGTGCAAAAGTCGTGATTTCAGATAACTTCCTAGGCCTGTACCTAGCTTTGTTCGCTGGCTTCTTGATTTACCTAGCTACCTCGCACATTTTGCCTGAAGCACACAGCAATAAGCCTTCACGCATGACACTCTTGGCTACTGTTTTCGGAGTGGTCTTCATGTTTGTAATTGTGACTCTGGTGCATGGCTAATCATGGCTACCCAACGGTTAACTAAACAACGCAGAGCAATAACACAGGCACTTACTTCCCAAGAAAACTTTAGAAGTGCACAAGAGATTCACGCGCTGCTCACCGCTAATGGTGAAACTATTGGTTTGTCTACCGTGTATCGAAACTTGACTGAAATGTTTGAAGCCCGCGATGTTGACATGATTATTGGTACAGACGGTGAATCTCAGTACCGACTTTGCAGTAACGATCACCATCATCACTTAACTTGCACAAAATGTGGACTTGCACTTGAGATAACTGGTGAAGCGCTTGAAGTTTGGGCTAAGCAAGTAGGAATTGATAACGGATTTACTGAAATTTCTCACACTCTAGAAATCACGGGTATCTGTCGAGCTTGCAAGAAGAGTTAATCCTCTGGCAAAGGGTTAGGGACTGCTCCCCCGTAACGACGATCGCGCGAAGCATAAATTTCACAGGCGTGCCACAAGTGGCGGCGGTCAAAGTCTGGCCAAAGCGTTGGCAAGAATACAAATTCTGAATATGCGCTTTGCCAAAGCAAGAAATTACTCAACCTCTGCTCGCCGCTAGATCTAACAAAAAGATCAACGTCAGGCATGTCCGGCTCATCTAAATACTTCTTTATTGTTTTTTCAGTCACCTTTTTCGGATCGATTTTTCCATCCGCAACTTGCTGCGCTATTGCTGAGACTGCGTCCACGATCTCCGCCCGTCCGCCGTAATTCACACACATTGTCACGGTTAACCTTGAATTCTTCGCTGTTAGTTTTTCGCAGGCTTCAAGTTCTTCGATCACAGATCGCCAAAGTTTTGGACGCCTACCAGCCCAGCGGATGCGCACACCCATGTCATTCATTTCGTCACGACGTCGACGAATTACATCGCGATTAAAGTTCATCAAGAAGCGAACTTCTTCTGGAGACCTCCGCCAGTTTTCCGTAGAAAACGCATAGGCAGATAACCATTTAACTCCAAGATCTAACGAGCCATAGATGCAGTCCATCAGACTTGCTTCCCCGGCTTCGTGGCCTGCAGTTCTTGGCAGTCCACGTTCCTTGGCCCATCTGCCGTTGCCATCCATAACTATTGCGATGTGGTTTGGAATCAAATCAGATTGGATCTTTGGTGGCTTGACGCCTGAAGCATGCGGCGGTGGGTTAAGCAACATGAGTCGATTCTGTCACGTTGATGTTTAGGAAGCTCATGTTGCTTGCCGATCAACTAGAGGAAGCGATCTGAGTCCCCGCTCTAAATGCCATTGCACATATGCGGCAACTAGTCCTGAGACTTCGTTTCGATCTTTTGTGATGGAGGCATCAGCTATTTCCCAGTCCCCGGACATTAATGCTTGCATTAGCTCGAAAGACTCAGGGCGTGGTGCAACACTGCCAGGAACCCGATGTTCCACGCATAATGCACCTCCAGTTGACACGTGAAAAAAGGGTTGGATGCCTGCAACGCCACAAATCACACAGGCATTCAAAGTTGGTGAATACCCAGCCATGGAAAGTGACCTTAGTAAAAACGCATCTAGCACCAAATTTGACGCATGCTCTCCTGTGACGAGTGTCCTAAGGGCGCCAACTAACAATAAGTATTGTGACTCTGCAGAGATCGAATCTTCTGGTGTTAGGCGATCTGCAGTTTCTAGCATGGTCTGTCCCGCAGTCCACAGAGAATAATCCAGCGCCAGATCTTGGCCATAGGCATTTAATGACTCGGCTTGAGTGATGATGTCAAGATTCTTACCCTCAAAAACCAATAGATCTACGCGGCTAAATGGTTCTAATCGAGCGCCGAACTTACTTTTAGTTCTGCGCACCCCTTTCGCAACAGCGCGAACTTTTCCCCGCTCTCGGGTAAGCAAAGTGATAATCCGATCAGCTTCACCTAACTTATGCGTGCGCAAAACGATTGCTTCGGCGCGATAACTGGGCATGTGTCTATGGTGTCACGTCCAATGCCAAGGTATTGGTCAGGTAACCTCATTTCATGAGCACTTCACCGAAAGAGCCAGTAAATGTAACTGGATTCGATCAAGCATCTATCAAATGGGTCTTTCGCACGATAATCCTTTTCACTGCCGCCGCCATGTTGGCCTTGTGGGTATTTCAACAAAATGTAAGTTTTATCCTGCTTCTCCTACTGGCTTTGCTATTTGCTGTAGCCATGGAACCAGCAGTGTCTGCGCTTTCAAATCGTGGCTGGCGACGGGGTTCGGCAACAGGCGTAACGATGCTGGGCATCACAGTACTTGCAGCTGGATTCCTGGCACTATTTGGCGGAATTCTGTTTACTCAGGCATCATCGTTGATTTCAGATTTACCGAACTTAGTCACAGATTTAACGACCTGGGTAAATGAAACTTTTAACCAAAACTTGGATCCCAACACTCTAATCAATCAGCTAAATGTCCAACCTTCCCAAATTGCCAACTGGGCAAGCAACTTTGCTGGCGGCTTTGTTGGAATCATTACCGGAATCGTTGGTGGCCTGTTTCAACTGTTAACGCTTGTGTTGTTTTCTTTTTATCTTTCAGCAGATGCTCCCCGTCTTAAGCGCAAGATTGGTGCATTGCTAAACCCAAGCGCCCAAAAAGTTGTTGTAACTACTTGGGACATCACAGTGAAAAAAACAGGTGGGTTCGTAGTTTCTAAACTGTTGCTTGCACTTGCCTCAACTGCTGCGCACTCAATATTCTTTGCTGCAATTGGGTTGCCTTACTGGCTACCACTTGGCTTGATAACGGGCATCACAAGTCAGTTCATCCCAACCATTGGAACTTACCTGGGAGTTTTGATCCCAGTGCTGTTTGCAGTTTTCAATAGTCCAATCGATGCACTTTTCATCATCATCTTTGCTTCGGTTTACCAGCAGATTGAAAATTATCTACTTTCGCCAAGGCTAAGCAAAATCACGATGGATATTCATCCAGCAATTGCATTTGGTTCCGTTATTGTCTTTGCAAATCTCTTTGGCGCAGTCGGCGCAATTGTTGCCGTGCCTGTAGCCGCGGCGCTGGTAGCGCTATTGGACACCTATAGCAAGCGCTATGACTTGATTCCTGAGCTAGTAGAAAACACTAAAGAGTAATTAAAAACCAAGTCTTGATAACTGCTTAGGATCTCGCTGCCAATCTTTGGCAATCTTGACCCGAATGTCTAAGAAAACCGGAACGCCCAACATTTTGCTGATTGCAATTCGAGCTTCAGTTCCAACTTCCTTTAATCGGCTGCCACCCTTGCCAATCACAATGTGTTTTTGACTTTCCCGCTCTACGTAAATCAGCGCAAAAATGTCCATAAGTGGTTTATCGTCAGGTCGATCTGCGCGCATTGCCATTTCGTCAATCACAACTGCTATCGAGTGTGGCAATTCATCGTGGACACCTTCAAGCGCAGATTCGCGAATCAATTCAGCAATCATGATTAACTCTGGCTCGTCGGTAAGTTCTCCATCGGGATAAAGAATTTGGCCCTCTGGCAACATACCCATAAGTAGATTGCTAAGTAGATCGACCTGATTATCGGCAACTGCAGAAACCGGAACCAATTCGGCCCAGTCAATTCCAAGTTCTTGACCTAGTTTTTGAACTGCAAGTAACTGCTCACCTACCGCTTGTTTATCGGTGGTATCAATTTTTGTGATTACTGCAACTTTTTTTACTCGGGGAATCGCAGCAATCTGTTCAGCAATAAACCTGTCGCCAGGACCAATTGCCTCATTTGCTGGGAAGCACATCACGACAACGTCAACTTCAGACCAAGTGTCTGCAACTAACGCATTAAGTCTTTCACCCAGGAGCGTCTTTGGTTTATGAACACCAGGGGTGTCAATCAAAATCAATTGGCCTTCGGGTTTTGTTACGATCCCCCGAATTGTGTGACGAGTAGTTTGAGGTCGATCGGAGGTGATGGCAACCTTTTGCCCAACCATGGCATTTGTTAATGTCGATTTACCAACGTTTGGACGACCCACAATGCAGGTAAAGCCACTACGCATTTGAAGTCTCCAAGGATGATTTTGTTGGTGTTCTTGATTCAACGATACCGAGAAGCGCAAGCGCACCGATGATTACTGCGCAGCCGATCCAGCCGCGCAGATTCATGGCTTCGCCCAAAATGAATACGCCCATCAAGGTGGCCAGAACCGGTTCGGCCAATGTCAAAGTTGAAACCGTGCCTGGACTCAAGTGCGTTAGGCCATTGCCGAACAGGATGTAACCAAGCGCGGTTGTGGCTAAGCCGATGTACAGCACAAATCCAACCAAGACTGCACTGTTAATCCAAGCACTAGTTAATAAGACAATTGGCAGAGACAAAACTGCGCCAATTCCAAAAGCTGCGCCCAGAACTTCTGCGCCCGTAACTTCGTGAGTACGGGTTAGGCGAACTCCAAAGACCGTAAAGATCGCATACATAACCCCAGAAATAAAAACTGCAAAAAATCCTAAATTGTCACGAACTTCACTGACACCAGTTATGAGCGCTAATCCAACGACTCCCATAAGCGTCGATACCACCCAAATCGCTGTTGGTTTTCCAGTACCAACCATCCAACCCAGAACCCCGGCAAAAAATGGCGCGGTTGCCAGCGCTCCTAGTGTTCCCATCGCTACCCCAATGCGGGCCGCACCAATAAAGAATGAGATTTGATATGAAAGCACAGCCAAAGCCATAACCCACACGATTGGCAGTTTGATTAGCTTTCGTAACCCAGAAGTACCGTATCGAATTGCAGCATATGCAGCTAGGCCAATTCCGCCTAAGAAAACTCGCCACGCGCCAACCGAAATGCTGCTTCCTGGAAAGTCTAAATATGCTCTACCTGTTGCACTAGTGCTGAACAAAACACATGCCAGTAAAACTGATACGACTGCTAGTTGCCGGCCGTTCTTTGGTAACGAGATGCTGGTAGCAGAACCTAGGTTTGAACCATTCACGTTAATCGAATGTCCACAGGGCTGCCTGCTTCATCTATGACATGAAGTGGAACGCCTGCGCCAGCAAATGACCGAACTAGTTCAAGGTCGGATGCAGAAATCATTAACTCACCATTTGATGAAACAACTACTGACTCAACCCCAGTCGAGCCAGATGCAACTGCTTGCGCAACAACCATTTCTACAGCCGACAGCTTTAATGATCCAACTGAAACTTCAGCGCTGGCATAAGTTCGACCAGTTTCATCGCGAAGTGCGGCACCAACTTTTGCCTGAATTCTGGAACGGGCACCCTTGGCAAGTATGGCCAACTTATCGTCTTCTGGATTCCAATCACTCACTTGAATCAACTTCATCTTCAAGTGTGAAGGTATCCCGGGAGATGACTACGGTATCGATTCGATGACGACGACCGGCTGTTGATTCTGCAGTCAAAGTCCAGTTTTCAATCTCAACCCTGGCTCCAGGAATCGGAACGATACCGAGTCGTTTAGCCATAAGTCCGCCAACAGTGTCTACGCCTTCATCAGAAATCTCGGTTTCGAGTAATTCTGCAAGATCATCAATGTGAAGCCGGGAGCTGACTCGATACTCACCATTAGCTAACTCTTCAATGTCAGGTCCGAGTACATCGTGCTCGTCAGAAATTTCACCGACGATTTCTTCAATAACATCTTCGATTGTTACAAGTCCAGCAGTACCTCCGTATTCATCCACCAATACAGCCAAGTGGGTGCGGGCGCTTTGCATATCTCGCAATAGCTCATCGACGCTTCTGCTATCTGGAACCATAAAGGCTGGGCGCATAAGTTCAGAAACTCGCTCAGTAGTCTGCGATTCTTGGTGTTCAAATACCCGACGCGCTATGTCCTTAACGTAAATCACGCCAATAATATCATCTATTCCTTCTCCTACTACCGGAATTCGGGAGTAACCAGAACGAAGCCCAAGTGACATGGCTTGCCGCAACGTCTTGTGGGATTCAATCCACACCATCTCAGTTCGGGGAACCATAACTTCCCGAGCGATGGTGTCGCCTAGTTCAAAGACGGAGTGAATCATTTGGCGTTCATCATCTTCAATCACAGAATCTGCGCCAGCCATGTCTACCAATTCGCGCAATTCAGCTTGCGTTGAAAATGGACCTTCTCGGAAACCTTGACCAGGAGTAATAGCATTACCAACCAAAATGAATAGTCGACTCATTGGACCAAAGACACTGGTCACCAAGCGTGTTATGCGCACAGTTGAGAGTGCGATCTTGTCTGCCTTTTGGCGACCCAAAGTTTGCGGAGCAACGCCAAGCACAATGTAACCAACTAAAACCATGATTGCTGAAGAAGCAACTAGAGCTGCAGTGTTGTCGACAAAGATGTTTAAGCAAGCGGTAGTTACTAAAACAATCGCGATCGTTGACAGGGTCAGATGCGCAAATAACAATGAATTCACATATTTTGCTCGATCATCAAGTAACTTACTAAGGCGACTAGCGCGCTTACTGCCGTCTTTACGAAGCTGGTCAATCGTGGCTTTACTTACCCGAGCTAATGCGGTTTCAGTGGCAACAAATACTGCAGCCAACAGAACCATTGCACTGGCCAAAACCAACAGTGAAACATTTTGACTCAAGCTAAGCCACGAGCGTTGCGCTCACCTTCCCATTGTGCAAGCAGCTGAGCCTGCAACCCGAACATAACTTTGTGTTCCTCTGGTTCAGCATGATCATGTCCAAGTAAATGCAAAATGCCATGCGTCAATAGCAATCGCAATTCAACTTCCATGCTGTGTCCGGCTTGTTGACCCTGTCGAGCGGCGACTGCAGGGCAAAGCACAACATCGCCTAGAACTCCCTCTTCACTTACCCGATCAGGAGTACCTGCCCGAAGTTCGTCCATGGGAAAACTCAAAACATCAGTTGGACCAGATTCGTCCATGAATTTCTCATGCAAGGTAGCCATTGCAACTTCATCGACCAGTAGCACGGACAATTCTGCTGCTGGATTGATGTGCAAACTACGAAGTACAAACAGGGCCTGCGAGGAGATCTCTAGTTCGTTTACTTCAAAGTCAGATTCGTTGTTAACGTCAATAGACATATTTAAGAGTTCCTACGATCTGGACGCTGATCCTGGGAAGCGCGCTTTTCATCGTAACGACCATATGCGTCGACAATTTGGCCAACTAATTTGTGTCGCACCACGTCTGTCGAAGTTAGTTCACAAAATGCTACGTCATCGACATCAGTCAAAATATCTCGAACTACCCGCAAGCCACTGGCAGTGCCACTTGGTAAGTCGATTTGTGTAACGTCTCCCGTGATAACCATGGTGGATCCAAACCCAAGTCTGGTTAAAAACATTTTCATTTGCTCAGCCGAGGTATTTTGGGCTTCATCCAAAATTATGAACGCATCGTTAAGTGTGCGACCGCGCATGTAGGCCAATGGCGCAACTTCAATAGTTCCACTTGTCATCAAACGTGGAATTGAATCAGGATCGACCATGTCATGCAGTGCATCGTAAAGCGGACGCAAGTACGGGTCGATTTTTTCACTCAAGGTTCCAGGTAGAAAACCTAAGCGCTCTCCTGCTTCAACAGCGGGTCGAGTAAGAATGATTCGAGTTACCTGTTTACTTTGCAATGCTTGAACCGCTTTGGCTACCGCAAGGTATGTCTTACCAGTTCCTGCCGGACCAATACCAAAAACAATTGTGTTTTCGTCAATCGCGTCTACATAACGTTTTTGGTTTAAGGTCTTTGCTCTGATCGTGCGACCGCGACTGGAAAGTATGTTTGCAGTCAATACATCAGCAGGACGGACATCGGAGCGAAGCATCGAGATGGATCGTTCGACTGATTCAGGCGTTAGACCTTGCCCAGTGCGAAGCATTACTAACATCTCGGAGATCAAAGTTTCGATTAAATCAACGCTTGGTTTAGGGCCATCAATTGTGATTTCATTGCCGCGGACC
>CANKTT010000060.1 GCA_947486505.1 Actinomycetota bacterium
ACGCCCCGATCTTGCTGTTCGATACTAGTAGAAATTATGCGATAGTCTAAATTCCAGCCAATTGAAACATTGGTTACGCGGGTGTAGCTCAATGGTAGAGCCCCAGCCTTCCAAGCTGGCCATGCCGGTTCGATCCCGGTCACCCGCTCCGCTCGCTCCGCTCGTTCCGCGGGCGACCGCCGGACAGTATCTATTTAATTCAAATCAATAGATTTGAATTACGCTCTCCGTTTGGCTGATTCCATGGCGACCGGGATCGAACCAAGAATCGGTTCCACACTATGTACCTCCATTTGGCTGAAAAAGCGACTGTTTAATTAAACTAATTGGATGAACACGACCTTTACTCATCCCTTAGATCCATTATCAAAAATCGAACTGGAAACGGTCATGCAGCATGCCCGTGATCTTTGGGGCATTGACTCAAAATACTTTTTGCTCACCTGCCAATTGGCTGAGCCTTCTAAAGCCGAGGTCCTTGGTTGGACTCCGCAATCAAGCCTTGAACGAGCAGTTCGCATCTCATTTCTGCATCGACCAACGTCGGAAGTTTATGAAGGTGTGCTCACCACAAATGGCGCTGCAATCAGTTGGACTTTGATCGCTGGTGCAAAAGCTCCAGTTGTCATGACTGAGTCGGCACTAGCAGTAAAGGCAGTTCTTAAAGACACTCGCGTTCGTGACGCGTTAAAGCTAAGAGGCATAACCGATCCTGACACGCAGGTCTATGTCGAGACCTGGCCAATTGGTGCGCAAATTCCTAAGCACCTCGACAATGGAAGGCGGCTAGTTTGGACACCAATGTGGCTACGACCAACTCCAGAATCAAATGTGTACGCGCACCCAATCAATGGTCTTTACGCAATAGTCGATTTGGAATCTGAAGAAGTAATTGACATTGAAGACAGTGGAGTGACTCCAATCCCGATGACACCAGGTGACTACCGACTTTCCCAAACCGGTGGTGGAGTGAAATTGAATGATCTGCAGATTGTTCAAAAAGATGGAGCTTCCTGCACTGTTAATGGCTGGAACGTTGACTGGGAACGATGGAATTTTCGTGTGGGCTGGGATCATCGTGAAGGTTTAGTAATTCATGATGTTCGCTTTGATGACAATGGCGTAGAGCGAAGAATTGGTTATCGCATGTCAATTGCTGAGCTCGTTATTCCTTATGGTGATCCAAGTCAAGGTACTTATCGTAAGAATGCTTTCGATACGGGTGAGTTTGGTCTTGGTAGTTACACCAACTCCCTAACACTCGGTTGTGACTGCCTCGGCGAAATCTTGTATAAAGATGTCCACCTTCTAACTCCTGAGGGTGATGTCCGGGAAATCAAAAATGCTATTTGTATGCATGAAGAGGACCATGGCATTTTGTGGAAGCACGTCGACATTGATGGTCACGTGGAAGTACGACGAGGTCGACGCTTTGTAGTTTCGTCAATCGTCACAATTAACAATTACGAATATGGATATTTTTGGTACTTCTACCAAGATGGCTCCATTGAGTTTGAAGCCAAGCTAACGGGAATTGTGTTAACGCTTTCAGACACCCCTGGCATTGATCATCCATCTGCGACAGAAATTGAACCTGGGCTATGGGCTCCATATCATCAACATACTTTTTGTGCACGCCTGGACTTAGATGTTGATGGTGAGAAAAACACAGTCATCGAAGTTGATTCTGTTGCAAAAGAAATGGGACCAGAGAATATTCATGGTGGTGCCTACATAACACAAGAGACACCAATTGAAAATGAAGGCATGTCAGGGCGAATGCTGAACTTGATGACCAGCAGATATTGGAAGATCGTAAATCCAAACAAGAAAAACCACATGAACAAATCGGTTGGATTCAAGTTAGTTCCCGAAGGAAACTCCTTCCCACTCGCCTCTCCTGATTCTGTTATCGGCAAGCGGGCTGGGTTCATGTATCAACATCTTTGGGTGACACCTAACCGCAGGGAAGAAAGATACCCAGCTGGCGAATATCCATTTCAACATGAAGGTGGTGCCGGACTGCCTAGCTGGACTAAGCAGAATCGAAATCTCGTTAACAAAGATGTTGTGATGTGGTACGTCTTTGGCGTCAATCACATTCCAAGACTCGAGGACTGGCCAGTTATGCCGGTGGAGCGAATTGGATTCATGCTCAAGCCAACAGGTTTCTTCAAGCGCAGCCCAGCAATGGATGTGGCACCTTCAATGGCAACTTGCTTGCGATGCAACGGTGATCAAACTCAACCTTGCACTTGCAACCACTAGCGCGATTCGTAGTCACCAATTTGGCCAATGCGTCGAATGTGACGCTCGGCTTGGCTAAATGGAGTTTCTAAAAAGGCTTCGATAATTGCAAATGCCTCTTCTTGAGAGTGCTGGCGCGCACCAATTCCAACCATGTTCGCATCGTTATGTTCTTTGGCTAGTTGGGCGGTTGCAATACTCCACGCAAGTGCTGCTCGAACGCCCACAACTTTGTTAGCAGCAATTTGTTCACCATTGCCTGAGCCACCGAAGACAACACCTAAGGACCCAGGTTCAGCAGCCACTGCTTCAGCAGCCGCGATACAAAATGCTGGGTAGTCATCTTCGGCGTCATATTCATATGCGCCATGATCAACAACTTCATAACCCTTGCCGGTCAAGTGACGAGTCAACTCATCCTTGAATTCAAGCCCAGCATGATCAGTAGCTAAGTGAACGCGCATGATAATTACCTCTTAATTCTTGTTGAGCAAAACCTAATCGAAAATTGGATCGCTTGTGCGGGTTCGCTTTAATTCAAAGAAGCCCTCTGTGCCTGCAACCAGAACCACGCCGTCCCAAAGCTTGCCGGCTGCTTCGCCACGTGGGATCGGAGAAACCACTGGGCCAAAGAATGCAGTCTTGCCAACATGAATGACGGGAGTGCCAACATCCATACCAACTGGATCCATGCCTTCATGATGGCTCTTCTTTAGCGCTTCATCATGGTCAGTCAACGTCGCCGCTTCGATCAAGTTTGCTTCAAGCCCACATTCAGCAAGTGCTTCAGCGATCACAGGTAAGTAATCGTCGCCTCGTCCTTGATCGTGAATCCGCGTGCCAAGTGCCGTGTACAAGGGGCCAACAACTTTCGCACCGTACTTTTGTTCTGCGGCAATAACAACTCGAACTGGTTCCCAAGCACGTTTCATTAGGTCAATATACTTTTCAGGCAGATCTCGGCCTTCATTCAGGACTGCAAGCGACATCACGTGCCAATTAGTTTTAACTGGTCGAACTTGTTCAACTTCGAGCATCCAACGTGAGGATATCCAGGCCCAAGGGCAAATTGGATCGAACCAAAAATCAGCAGTCTCTATGGATTCAGTCATGTCTTCAGATTAGACCCAAGTCTGCGCGGTACTAGGAGTGGTGTCAGGATGGAGGTTCAAAGGGATTTATCTAGAGGAGTTATCGTGTCTGGCACAAATATCACACGCCAAGAGGCCTATGAACGTTCATCTGTAGTTACCGCAAATTCCTACGAAATCGAATTGGATTTAAGTACTCGAGAGGCAACTTTCCCTAGCAAGACCACAGTGCGCTTTGCTGCGCGCGAAGGTAATTCAACTTGGATCGACTTCATTGCGCCCACTGTGCACTCCATTGAGTTCAACGGGGAGGCAATCTCCCCGAGTGAGCATGATGGATTCCGCATTCCCCTACACAACCTAAAGTCAACCAACGTTTTGACTGTTGTTGCAGATGCTGCCTACATGAATACCGGAGAGGGCCTACACCGATTCATTGACCCAGTTGATGATGAGGTTTACCTTTACTCACAGTTTGAAATTGCTGATGCCCGACGTGTGTTTGCCTGCTTTGATCAACCGAATTTGAAGGCTACTTACCAATTCACAGTTCACGCCCCAGACCACTGGAAGGTAATCAGCAATGCTGCTACCCCATCCTCAAAGCCAAAATCTGATGGGGTCGCAACATGGGAGTTTGACGCCACTCACGTGATGTCGTCCTACATCACGGCGATTGTTGCTGGGCCTTATCACGAAGTGCGCGATGTTTACTCGGGCAAATTTGGCAGCTACCCCATGGGCTTGTTTTGCCGTAAATCACTTGCTGAATATCTTGATCCAGAAGATCTGTTCACAGTTACAAAGCAAGGTTTTGAATACTTCGAAAATGCTTTTGACTTCGGTTACCCATTTGGTAAGTACGATCAACTATTTGTTCCAGAATTTAACGCTGGTGCCATGGAGAATGCCGGTTGTGTGACTCACCATGAGGATTACGTTTTCCGCTCCAAGGTAACGCGCGCCGCATACGAGCAACGCGCCAACACTGTGCTGCACGAGATGGCTCACATGTGGTTCGGCGACTTAGTCACCATGAATTGGTGGGACGACCTTTGGCTTAACGAAAGTTTTGCTGAGTGGGCTGCGCATCAAGCCTCAGCTGCTGCCACGCAATACACCGAAGCGTGGACTAACTTCGTAAATCAACGAAAGGCTTGGGGTTATCGTCAAGACCAACTACCAACCACTCACCCAATCGTCGCCGACATGGTGGATCTGGATGCGGTTGAAGTTAACTTCGATGGCATTACTTATGCCAAGGGTGCTTCCGCGCTTCGTCAACTAGTTGCTTGGGTTGGCGAGGATGCATTCTTTGCCGGCATCCGTGAATATTTCAAGAAGCACGCGTGGGGCAATACTGAATTGCAGGACTTACTGGTTGAGCTTGAAGCATCCAGTGGTCGCACGCTTCGAGATTGGACACAGCGCTGGCTGCAAACTGCTGGCGTGAATACCTTGCGTCCCGAAATTGTGATTGAAAACGGAAACTACAAGTCCGTAGCCGTTATTCAGGAACCACCAGTTGCTCCCGAAGGTGTGGATCAAACGCTTCGTCCACATCGAATCGGTATTGGGCTTTACATGCGTGACGGTAAGAACATCAACCGCATTGATCGAATTGAAATCGATGTGGATGGTCCGCGAACTGAAGTTCCCGAACTTGTTGGAAAGCCAGCCGCAGACTTACTGCTGCTTAATGACGGTGACTACACCTTCGTAAAAATCAGATTGGATGAGCAGTCAGCAAAAACTTCAGCAGAAGGCCTCGATGACATAACCGATAGCGTTTCTCGCGCGCTAATTTGGGGCGCAGCCTGGGACATGACTCGCGACGGCGAAATGCCAACCAGTGATTACCTAGCCATGGTGAATAAGACTGATTTGCTTGCGATGGAAATCGGCGTGGTGCAACAGATTCTGTTGCAGGCACGATCTGCCATTGAACAATTCGGTAATCCGACCAAGCGTGGCTCAAATCGTGACGAACTCATCGCATCACTTAAGTCAGCCTTGCCTCATGCAGAGCCAGGTAGTGATCACCAGTTGGCATTTGTGCGAAACATCTCTGCACTAGCTCGAACCGATGAGCACATTGCCATGATTAAGAGTTGGCTCGATGGCTCCGGAACACCTAGTGGTCTTGCAGTTGATACCGACCTTCGCTGGTCGTTTGTAGCTCGACTGGTTGCACTTGGCGCAATGTCATCTGCTGCGATTGATGAAGAGCTGGTTCGCGACAACACGGCCGGCGGACAACGTCAAGCCGCATCTGCTCGTTCTGGAATTCCAACCGCTGAGGCCAAGGCCACAGCATGGAGTTCTGCAGTTGAAAAGGATGACCTCGCTAATGCGCTACTGGATTCAACAGTTGGCGGCTTTGCGCAACCAGATCAACGCGAACTATTGATTCCATATGTTGATAAGTACTTCTCAGTTCTTGAATCCATCTGGGAAACCCGAACCAATGAAATTGCCCAGACAATAACTATGGGGCTATTCCCATCTTTACTTGGCTCACCAGAGATTCTTGCCAAGGCTGATTCCTTTATCGCTAACAGTAAAGACGTCGGAGCAACACGCCTAGTTAAGGAATTGCGAGACAATGTCGCGCGTTCACTTCGCTGTCAGGCAGCGGATCTATAGATAACAAACAAACAACAAGAGGCGAACCAAAAAGGTTCGCCTCTTGTTATTTAAGGCTTAGTAAGTGATTTCGCGCTTTGATGCGTCCGCTTCAACCTGGCGGTCGCCCAAAGTTGGATCATCGAGGAATCCGTCTTTCGTTGACTTGCGCGCTGCGCTGGACCAACTTGGTCCCAAGGTGAATAGCGCAATGATTCCTGCGATCGCAAGTGGTAGCACCACAAACCACAGAATCGCGTTAAGTGTTCCCATTGGCTCGCCAGGCTGATCGCCATCATCGCGTTTTGTTGACTCAGCAAATGCAGTTGTGACTGATGTTGAAATTAAAACTGCCGCGGCTGTTGAACTGGTCCAAAAACGGCGAATGCTTGTCGTCATGTCTCTACTTTACGATAAACATCTTTCGACACGACTGCGACCCAAGACAAGTAAGTTAATTGTCGCCAAAATAGAGGTATGACAAACTCAGATTTTCCAGATTGGCTGATGGGGGAACCCCTAAAGATAGTAGCTATTTTCTTAGTGGCTTTTGTAGCGCGATTCCTACTGGTTCGAGCAAGTAACCGCGTTATTAGACAGGCATTTGGAGCGAGCGAGCGTCGAGACCAAAGAAGCGAAACGGTTTCCACGGTTTTGAACACGATCATTTCGGTAACTATCTGGGGCACTGCATTCTTGATGGCCCTAACCGTCCTTGGAGTCAACATTGGCCCACTTCTTGCCAGCGCTGGCATAGCAGGTGTGGCGCTTGGCTTTGGCGCACAGACACTTGTGAAAGATTACATTTCTGGACTGTTTTTGATTCTGGAAGATCAATACGGCATCGGTGACGAGGTCGAGATTGGGTCCGTCAGGGGTCGAGTCGAGGCGGTAGCGCTTCGCACAACAAAAGTCCGAGATGAGGCCGGGGTGCTCTGGTACATCAGGAACGGCGAAATTTTGAATGTGGCCAACTTTAGTCAAAACACGAATTGGGAGAAGTAGGTAACGCCAACCTGCGCATTGGCCAATTACCCGCAACACTTAGCTATGTCACAACTTTGCCTTGTCACTGGAGCCACTGGATATATTGGCGGCCGATTGATCCCACGCCTCTTGGAAGAAGGGGTGCGAGTTCGTGTACTCGTAAGGCATCCCGAGCGCATTTCACAACATCCTTGGCATGATCAAGTCGAGATCGTTGCTGGAACTGCAGATGACCCTGACGTAAGTGATGAGGCGCTTCGCGATGTCGATGTTGCGTATTACTTAATTCACGCAATTGGTAGCCCAGGTGATTTTGAGGAAACCGAGCGGCACACTGCTGAAGTTTTTGCGCAGGCCGCTAAGGCGAACAATGTGGGCAAAATCGTTTACTTGGGTGGATTACAGAATGATCCAAAACTTTCACCACACCTGCGATCCCGCGCTGAAGTTGGAAATATTTTCCTAAGTTCGGGAGTTCCTACTATTGCTTACGGAGCTGCAGTAATCATCGGTTCTGGAAGTCTTTCGTTTGAAATGCTTCGCTACCTAACTGAACGCCTGCCAGCAATGATTACGCCGCGTTGGGTACGCACCAAAATTCAGCCGATCGCTATTCGCGACGTATTGCGATATTTGATTGAGGCTCGAAATCTTCCTGCTGGGTTGAATCGCACATTTGATATCGGTGGACCTGATGTACTGACCTATCAAAAGATGATGCATGGTTATGCGAAAGTAGCTGGACTTCGGAAACGAATCATTTTGCCAATCAACTTGCTATCCCCAGGGCTTTCAGCACGTTGGATTGGCCTAGTTACGCCAGTTCCAAAGAACATTGCCCGACCATTGGTCGACAGCTTAAAGACTGAAGTTATCTGCGCCGAAAACGACATTAAAAAGTACATCCCAGACCCACCCGAGGGCCTTATGGGATTCGAAGATTCAGTTGCGATTGCATTGACTCGAATTAAGCAGGCAAACGTGACTTCACGTTGGTCGTCAGCTTCTATGGTCGGTGAACCAAGTGATCCACTTCCAACCGACCCGGATTGGGCCGGTGGTTCGCTCTATACTGATGATCGATATGTACCTTCACATTCAACTCCGGAATCACTTTGGCGAATCATCGAAGGAGTCGGTGGCGAGAACGGTTGGTACTCCTTCCCATTAGCGTGGGAAACCCGCGGACTTATCGATCGATTCTTCGGGGGTCCAGGTATTCGTCGAGGTCGGCGAGACCCCAACAAGTTACTCGCTGGCGAAATTGTTGATTTCTGGCGCGTAGAAGAATGTATCCCTGGCTCACTGCTAAGGCTTCGAGCTGAGATGCACATGCCAGGGCTTGCTTGGTTAGAACTGCGCGTTGAAAAAAATGATGCGGGCGAAACTATGTACCACCAGCATGCGATCTATCATCCAAAGGGACTCTCTGGACACCTTTATTGGTGGTCAGTCTGGCCATTTCATGGGTTCGTCTTTGGGTCTATGACCAGAAACATAACCAAAGCTGCACGGAAGTTAGATGCTCAAGTAA
>CANKTT010000061.1 GCA_947486505.1 Actinomycetota bacterium
ACCCACTTGTAAGTTGCTGCCGCAAGAGCTAGCGAAAGCAAAATTAGCGGTATTGCCCAGACAGCGGGCAATTTCTCGGGGCCTTGAAATGGTTGCTGTAAATATCTGGCGCCGAAATACAACACGGGCCAGTGCCATAAGTAAGTGGAGTAAGAAAGGTCTCCAAGGCGTTGTACTAGACCTAGTGAATAAATGCGATGCAGTATCGGATCATCGGAATCCGAAGCAGAACCAAGCCAAAGAACTAAGGCTGCAGCACCAACTGGCAAGAACGTAATTGCGCCTGGGAAGTCGGCTTTTGGATCGATTGCGACAACGCTGAAGAACAGCAGTCCCCAACCGATCCAGACCAATACCCGACGAATTGCGATCTGCTTGAAATGTCGATTGGCGCCAAAGGTGGCTGCGATTCCACCTAAAGCAAATTCCCAGGCTCTACTCTGCGGCCCATAAAATGCCCAAAGACTCCCAGTACTCAGATAGTGCATCATCAAATAGAACGAAGCTGCTGCTACCACAATCAATATCACGGTGACGGTTGTGACCACATGCTTCTTTATTGCTGCGAAAACAAGTACCAACAGAATTGGGAAAAATATGTAGAACTGTTCTTCGACTCCAAGCGACCAAAAATGAACTACTGGCCCAACACTTTGAGTTGCCCAGTAATCCATTTGAGTGCGAGCAAAATCAATGTTTGCGAAATAGAAAGCGGCTGACCTGACATCGTCAAGTGCGCGCTGTCCCGCGAATCCTGGCAGCATCAACCAAATAAACACCGTTGTTACTAGCAACACCAAAGTTGAGGCAGGGATTAATCTTCGTGCTCTGCGACCGATGAATGTGAGCAATGAAATTCGACCAGTGGTTAAACGCTCGCGAACCAATAAGCCGATAATCAGATACCCAGAGATCACAAAAAAGATATCAACACCAACAAAACCAGACTTAAATACTGGAAGTCCAGCGTGGTATGCAACAACGGAACCAACCGCGAGAGCTCGCAGCGCCTGAATGTCTTTGCGTACAGTGCTGGTTTCTGACTTTAGATTGGATTGCAAACTTGTCACTACAATCGAGAAATGTTTGAACCAGACATGATTCCTCGAGTGTCAAGGATCGTCTTTCCTGACGCAGCAATGTGCTCAAGATCAAACTCTTTGTGGTTCTGCAGTAAAACTACGATATCGGAATCAGAAACGGCTTTAGATAAATCGACTTCTTGGTTTAGAAGTCGATCACCGGGATGTTCACCGTGCTCAGAATCTACATTCCAGGTTTTTACGTAAGGGTCAACATAAGAAACTGATGCGCCAAGTACCGCGCACCCTTGTGGGTTAAGGATTTCGGGCTTTAACTTGACGTCTACAACTATTTTCGGCATTTAGGGTCCTAAGAAGGGGCTTGTCTGAATTTTAGCGTTGGCTCGTCTAGTCACGCCTACTGGACCCAGACTTTCTTACTCATTGTAGATTTGGACTAGCGATCGTCGGTTAAGAGTTTGGGGCTCAAAATGGTGGCTAATGGGAACGGAGATGGTTCTATTACCCAAGGCGAAGAATACGCTGCCAGACTTGTGAGTCTCCAATCTGCCGCCTGGAAAGTAAAGTTTCGCCTTTTAGATCCATATAGTTGGCATATTAAATATATTTGCAAGGGAAATGTCTTAGAAATTGGTTCGGGAATTGGAAGAAATTTACGTGCCCTAAAAGGTCGTTCCATTGGTGTTGATCACAATAAAACGTCGGTTGACTTCGCCAATGAAAAAGGACTCAAATCGCTGACCAGCACACAGTTCCTAACCAATTCTGAGTATAAGAACCAAAAGTTCGACACAATCCTGCTTTCACATGTGCTAGAGCACATTGACGAAGAAACCCAGAATGAAATTTTCATGCAATATTTGCCATTCTTGAAACCGAATGCCCGCGTAGTCATAATTTGCCCCCAAGAAGTTGGATTTGATTCAGACCCGACACATATTCGCTGGGTCGATGAAGAAATATTGATGAAAACGCTAATCGCTCTAAATTGCAGCAAGATAAAGGTTAGTTCGTTCCCCTTTCCTCGCAGAGTAGGTACCAAATTTATATACAACCAATTTGTTGCCATCGGTCAACTGAATTGAGCAACTAACAATGCTGGATCCGATTTCCATTTCAATTGGTATTCCGACTTACAACAATTCAGAAACAATCGCACAAACAATTAGTTCACTAAAAAGTCAAACTTTCCGAAATTGGGAATGTTTCGTTACAGATGATTCTCTATCTGATGAATCCATTGACGCAGCACGTTCGGCTATTGCTAATGATCCACGATTTACTTTAATAAAGAATGTCGCCAGATTAGGGGCAGCTGGAAACTGGAACAAAACATTGAGTTTGGCAACTGCTAAGTACTTCAAATTGCTCTGTGCGGATGATGTTTTGGTACCTGATGCGCTACAAATTCAATTGCAAATGCTCGAAGACCACCCGGAATCTGTTTTGTGCACCGGAAGACGAAGCATTATCAGCTCAAGCGGAAAAATGCTGATCAAAGATCGAGGTCTGAATTCGCAAAGTGATTCGATTCCCAACGAAGTAGCTGCCCGCCGATTTCTACGAAGTGGTTCTAATTTCTTCGGCGAACCTTCATTTGCGCTTTACCGAACTCAAGCCCTGAGAGGAGCGGGAGGGTTCAACGCCGACTGGAGTTACCTGATTGATGTCGTTTCCTATTTGAGTGTCTTAGAGCACGGAGACTTTTCACCAGTAAGTGAAAATCTTGGATCATTCAGAATATCCTCAACATCATGGAGCGCGGCTCTCGCCAAGCAACAACGTAAGGAAGCCCTAAAGTGCCTCGAATTCGCTTTCGATTTAGATTACGTCCGCGCTAATCGATTTGATTTATTGTCGGGCAAACTTTCTGCCACATTTTCCAGTTTTGTCAGAAGGGCGATGTTTAGGTTTCTTGGCTAGCAATCCGGTCTATTTCTAGTCTCTGACTTTCAATTATGGAACTAACGCCTTCAGCCAAACTAGCGCACTGATAATCATCCACAGACCTCAGTACAGAACTTTTGAACACGAGCGAACTTGGCTGCAATCCTGTTTCACGTTGTTCGGCAAATACGATTGGCGTAATCATTCCTGTTAACCGATCAATCTCAGAAACCACTTCAGATATTGAGGAACTAACTCCCGATGCAATGATTTTAACTTCAGTTTTGGAATCTTTACCGTTACAGAACGAAATGAATCGACTAATTTTCGCGCCAACATCATCAGCAAAAATGTAATCTCTCTTTGTTTCCATCGGAACATAAATTGTGATCGGTTGATTTCTAAGTGCGGCCTGAACTAAATGCGAAATGAGGCCCTGTTTTTTATTCAAATCCTGCCTTGGACCATATGCGTTTGAGACTCTTGCGATAAGAGTCTTGAATCCAGCACTACTAGCTAATTTGATTAACTCAATTTCTTGTTGCAACTTTGCTTTGCCATAATCCGAGATGGGATTTGGATCTGTACTTTCCGTTATTACCTCGTCTGGCACTTCGCCGTAAACCCCGCCAGCAGAACTCACCATATGAACAAAACCGATTTGCGTTTCATTTCGCTTCACCGCATTCAAGAAGGCTCGAAAAAGCATCATTTCCATATCAAGCATTTCCTTTGTAGCCGAAACTCCACTACTTCCAGCTGCCCACACAATTCCAGTACCTGGTTGCTCTACATTCCAGGATTCAAAATTGGCAATGCATTGCTCTATGTTTCCCCATGGCATTCTTATCGGAAAAGGTTTTGCATTTTCTAAGTTATTAACAACGGCGGAACCAATTAGGCCACTACTTCCAATTACAAAAGTTTCCAAAATTAATCGCTTAGTGAATCGTTCTTGATGTCTCTTGCATTGCCAAGCGGACCGTCAATTGGATCATTAACCTTCAGGAACAATGGTTTACCCATTGTGGATCTGACGGTAGCTCCGAGAAACTCGGAAATCACACCGAGTGAAAGCATCGTTAATCCGCTTGTTACAAGCACTGCAACGATTACCGAAGTCCAGCCTGAGGCAGAAACACCTGTGACAAATTTCATCCAAATAACATAGGTCGTCAATGCAAACCCAGCCGTCGCTACGAATACGCCAAGTAGAGCTATGACCCTTAGCGGTCGTGCTCCTGCAGTAACTACGAGTCTGCCAAAGTGACTTATCAGGCTGCCCGTTGAATACCCGGATGGTCTATCTTCATTCCTCAACTCGACGTCGCAGGTAGTTGCTGATGAAGTTACCCAAATCAGGCCAGCATCAAGGTAAATTTCTGTTCCACCATATTCCGAAAGTGCCCTAGCCGGTTCACCAAGAATCAACCTATAACTGTTGAATTTTTCAAAATTTGTACTCGCGAGCATTAACTTTGACACCCATTTTGCAAATCTACTTAGACTGTTTCGCACATATCCATGTGGTGCCTTATTTGTTGGTCGAGCGTACACAATTTGCGAATTAGTTCTGATTGCCTCATCCAAAAATCTAGGGATGTACTTTGGGTCTTGCTGTCCGTCTTCATCTAGCGTGACAATCCAGTGGCCTAACGTTTCAGAAATGCCCGCCAAAGTAGCAGCATGTTGTCCGTAGTTTCTTGAGAGCCAGACACATTTAACATTCTTGAATTTTGCCTGAAGTTGCCGCATTACCAAGGCTGAGTCGTCTGGACCGCTATCGTGAACCAGAACAATTTCCTTTAGCGAAAACTTGTTCCCCGCCTCAGACTCATGAACTAATTCCACATCGCCATAAAGGCTGACGATTTCATTAATTAATGGCTCGAGAACTTGCTCTCCTTTATACACGGGCACTACTAGTGAAAGGGTGTGTAAGAACTGCTTAGACATCTAATCCCTACTCTCTAGCCATGGGGTAAGTCTGGTCCGGAGAGGGATCCGAGCTCTCCACTTTAAACACCCAAAATTTCAACACGACGTACGTAATCAAGATTAGTGCTGACGCAATCAAAATTTGGCTCAGTATCACATTCATGTTAAGTCTCGATGTGAATATTCTCAGTAAGACTACGTTTGATAAGTATTGAAGAATTGAGATCAAAAGGAATTTTGGAAATTCTTCAGAGACTTTTTCCGATGAGCGCCATACATATTTCTTTTGTGTAGCAAACGACTGAATCACACCAAGAACAAATGAAATGGTGAGACTCTCGGTGATTGTAAGAACATCTGAAAAAGCAATCTGAACAACCACGAATATTGCCATGGAAAAAAACGTATTCCAAACTCCCACAGCAATGTAGCGTGCTTCAGCCTTCTCCCAATAATTCACTTGGTTACTCCATGGTTATCCGTTAAGAATTCTGTTAACGCTGATTCCCAATCTAGAAATGGTCGAAGATTGTTTGCCATCCACTTTTCTGAGCTAAGCACCGAATAACCCGGGCGAGCAGTCGTACGTAAGAACTGCTCTGAGCCCACTGGCGCTAGGTCAATGTCTGAAAAATTAAGTGTTTGGAAAATATACTCTGCGAAATGAAACCACGAAGTTTGCCCTTTGCAAGTGGCATTATAAATTCCAAAACTTGGCTTTACCTCAATTACCGAAAGAATTCCCTTTGCTAATTGCTCTGTTGATGTTGGTTGCCCTACTTGATCATCGACAACACTTATTCGACTTTGTCGATTAGCCAAGTCGATCATGGTCGTAACAAAATTTTTTCCACCAGTACCATAAAGCCAGGCAGTTCTTAATATATATGAATCTGCGCCACTCGCGAGAATACGTTTTTCGCCTTCTAGTTTAGATTTTCCATACACCGTTAACGGATTAGTAATGTCAGACTCTTTATATGGCTCGGAACCTATTCCTTCGAAAACATAATCGGTAGAAATATGAATCAATTTTGAGCCAGCTGCCTTGCAGGAATTAGCTAAGTTTTCAGCTCCAAGGGCATTCACGCTTATCGCGGCATTTACCTCAACTTCTGCATCATCTACCCGAGTAAATGCAGCGCAGTTGATTACGTAATCTGCGCCAGCATCTAAAACGACATTTTTGGTTTCAGATGCGTCTCGAATGTCGAGTTCCCGGGAATTTGTTGACTCAAATCCAATCCCAGCCAATGATACTTCCGCTGAAACCGCTTGCCCTAGCATGCCATTCGCTCCAACTATCAGGACTTTCACTTCAGTCCTTTCGCTTGGAAAGCGTTCGGTAGACTTTCTCTCTATGAAGGGAATTGTACTCGCCGGTGGCACAGGATCACGATTATGGCCGATTACGCGAGGTGTGAGTAAACAATTACTTCCCGTTTACGACAAGCCGATGATTCACTATCCAGTCTCCACCCTCATGGCTGCTGGTATCCGAGAAATCTTATTGATCACAACTGCCGAGGATAGAGACTCCTTTCAGCGGTTACTGGGCACGGGGGAAGAACTTGGAGTTGAATTCACATACAAAGTCCAACCGTCACCTGATGGATTAGCTCAAGCATTTATTCTGGGTAAGGAATTCATTGGGTCTGAAAAAGTTGCCTTGATCCTAGGTGACAATCTTTTCCATGGAAGTGGTCTAGGAAGCAGTCTTCAAAAGTTTACGGACATAAGTGGTGGTCAAATTTTTGCGTACCGAGTTTCGGATCCAACTGCATATGGAATTGTGGAGTTCGATAAAGACGGCAAAGCGCTCTCGATCGAAGAAAAGCCAAGCAATCCAAAGTCCCACTACGCTGTTACGGGCTTGTATTTCTACGACAACGATGTTGTTGAGATCGCCGAAGGAATTCCGCCATCCGAGCGTGGTGAATTAGAAATAACTTCGGTAAACAACGTCTACTTAGAGCGCCAGTTACTTAACGTTTCAGTACTTGATAGAGGCGCCGCTTGGCTTGATACAGGAACTTTCAACACTCTTCATGAAGCTGGATCATATGTGAAGATCATGGAAGAGCGGCAAGGAACTAAGGTCGGGTGTCTTGAAGAATGGGCCTGGCGAAACAGTTGGATTGATGATAACCAATTGATTGAGCTTGCGAAACCACTTACAAAAAGTGGATACGGCGATTACTTGTTATCGCTAGTACATGAAGGCCGTTAATTAAAAATGGAATTTAATGAAATCGAAATTGTGGGGTCCATTTTGTTTTCTCCGAAGGTATTTGAAGACGATCGAGGATCCTTTAGCGAAAGTTTCAAGCGTGATTTTTTTGCAGACGCAACTGGCGCTGCATTTTCAGTTTTACAGATAAATACTTCGGTGTCCAAGGCCAAGACCTTGCGTGGAATTCACACGGCTGAGATGCCGCCCGGACAGGCTAAATACGTCATGTGCAGCTCTGGAGAAATAGATGATTTTGTCATAGATCTCCGTAAGGGTTCCCCAACGTACTTAATGTGGCAAAAAATCAATTTGAACAGCATCTCACGTCAGGCCCTATTCATTCCCGCAGGAATAGGACATGGTTTTGTTGCTAAAAGTGACAGCGCCGTCGTTACTTATCTATGTGACCATGCGTATTCTCCTACAGGTGAATTTGGCATTAATCCATTCGATGCAGATCTCGGTATTGACTGGGAAATTGATTCAGATCAAGTGATAATGTCTGAGAAAGATAGGCAAGCACCTGACTTTTATTCCGAGGAAATTCAGTCGAGATTACCTACATATAGTTATTGATTCTCTTGCCCTGAAGGCTAGACATCTCGAAAAGGATGACGCATGAGATTAGTTGTAACCGGTGCCGCTGGATTCATTGGCTCTCAATACGTAAGGTCGCTACTTCAAACAGATCGCGGCAAAGGAATTACACACATAACTGTTGTTGACTCCCTAACATACGCTGGAAATCTTGCCAATCTTGAAGGAGTGGCGCAAGATCCACGGTATACATTTGTGCAATCAGATATTTGTGATTCAGGCACAATGAACGAAATTTTGAATGGCAATGACGCCATTGTTCACTTTGCAGCTGAAAGTCACGTAGACCGCTCCATTTCTGGCTCTGCAGAATTCATCAGAACCAATGTTCTGGGAACTCACACCTTGCTCGAAGCAAGCCGCGAACAAAACATTGGCAGATTTGTACACGTCTCGACCGACGAAGTCTACGGCTCTATCGAATCTGGATCCTGGCCCGAGACCGATCCACTGCTTCCAAATTCACCTTATGCAGCTAGCAAGGCGAGCTCAGACTTGTTAGTTCGTTCATTTTTTAGGACGCATAATCTAGATACCGTAATCACTCGTTGTTCTAACAATTACGGATACTTCCAATTTCCAGAGAAGCTAATTCCACTATTCGTAACGAACCTAATTGATGGTATAAAAGTTCCACTTTACGGCAACGGGACAAACGTTAGAGATTGGTTGCATGTTGATGACCACTGCAA
>CANKTT010000062.1 GCA_947486505.1 Actinomycetota bacterium
GAAGCAGGCGTAACTTACGATGCAATGGAAAGTGGATCTGTTGACCTAGTCGTAGAAGACTGGGGCGGCGGCCGCTGGCAAGAATGGGCAGACCGTGGTGCACTAGTTGAAGTTGGCGACAACGGAAACGTGGGAATCATCGGAATGTACGTTCCACAGTGGATGGCTGACGAATACCCAGACATCACTGATTCAGCAAACCTAAACAAGTATGCCGATTTATTCAAAAATGATGAATCAAAGGGTAAGGGCGCTTGGTATGAAGGTCCTCCGGGATACACCACGATTGGCGAAAAAATGGTTGCAGCCAATGACCTTAACTTCACAGTTCTCCCACAAGGTTCAGAAGCAGCATTGATTGACGTGTTCACGAAGGCAGCAGAAAACAAGACTGCAGCTATTGGTTATTGGTGGACGCCACAGAACTTCCTAGCAAAAGTTCCAATGGCTCGTGTCAATTTCCCAGCTAATGACTGGACTGATCCAGAGCAAGCTTCAGGTCTAACCGACTACCCAGAGTTACCTCTGATGAAGTTGGCAACACCTAAGGCACTAGATGCTAACGATGCTTTCTCAAAGATCGTTACCAACTTCAGCTGGACCAATGATGACCAGAACGCAGTGGCAGCTGACATCGAAAGCGGAACGGATCCTGCAGTAGCAGCCCAGAAGTGGATCGATGCAAACGCAGACACAGTAGCTGGTTGGCTTCAGTAAGCCTGGCTAATAAGTCACCTAAAACTGGTGGGTCCTTGCAAAAGGGCCCACCAGTTTTTTCATTCCGCTTGACCCAGCGCTTGACTAAGAGGACGATTAAGGTGTTGCGCACAACGCACTCTGTTGCATAGTTCGCAACACTCCTTTTTAGGCAAATGAGGTTTGCACGTGAAAAAAATTGTGATCATTGGTGGCGGAATTGTTGGCTGTTCACTGGCTGATTAGTTAACCGAGCGTGGTTGGACTGATGTAACTGTTCTCGAGCAGGGTCCAATGCCCGCTCCAGGTGGATCAACTTCGCACGCGCCTGGATTGGTGCAAAAAGTAACTGGAAACAAGACGCTTGCCGCAATGGCGGATCAAACGATTAACAAACTTCTTACAATCGCAAATGAAGATGGGCCCGGCTTCTATCAAGTTGGCTCTTTAGAAATTGCCACTACCCCAGAACGCCTTAAGGAATTGCATCGTCGAACTGCTTGGCTTCATGCGTATGGCTATGAAGCAGAAGTTATCTCACCAGAACAAGCAGGCGATCTTCACCCAGTTTTAGATCCAAAAGCTATCTTGGGTGCTATCTATTGCCCTACTGATGGCATTGCTAAGTCAGTTCGTGCAGTTCAAGCGCTGCAAAGATTAGCTGAATCACGTGGCGCAATCTTTAAGGATCGCACTGAAGTGATTTCAATTGAGCAAGAATCTGGGCAAGTAACTGGCGTCATGACAGACCAAGGTTTCTTCCCAGCCGAGATCGTTGTCTCGTGCGCCGGAATTTGGGGACCAAAAGTTGGTCGCATGTTTGGTATGGCTAAGGCTTTCCAGCCACTCGCCCACCAGTTGGCTTGGACCGAGGACATTGCATCGCTTGCGGATCAAACTGAAGAAATCACAATTCCGATCATGCGTCACCAAGGTGAAGACCTTTACTTCCGGCAACGTTTCAACGCCATGGGTATTGGTTCATATCTTCACCGACCACTTCCGGTTGAATCCGAAGAGATTCTGCCATTTGATCAAGCAGAAATCATGCCTAGCCAAATGCCATTTACCGCGCCAGAGTGGGAACCAGTCCAAGGCATAGCTGGAAATGTTTTGCCAGAACTAAAGGACGCCAAGATCGTCGAAGGCATGAATGGCATGTTTTCATTCACAGTCGATACCTTCCCGCTTATGGGCGAATGGAATGGCCTAAAGGGATTTTGGGTTGCTGAGGCAGTTTGGGTAACACAGTCCGTTGGTGTAGCTCGCGCAACTGCCGAATGGATTATCGATGGCCATCCAAAAATTGCAGTTCACGAATGCGATGTAAATCGATTTGAACCGCACCAACTAGGGCCAAACCACATCGCAATGCGTGGCGCCCAAAACTACGTTGAGGTCTACGACATCATCCATCCGTTGCAGCCAATGGAAAAGCCACGTCCACTTCGTACAACTGGCTTTTATCATCGCCAGCAAGAACTTGGTGGTTACTTCTTAGAAGCTTCAGGTTTTGAGCGGCCACAATGGTACGAAGCGAATAAAGATTTAGTTGCTAAGTATCCAACGCCAGCACGTGACGAATGGTCAGCTCGTTACTGGTCACCAATCATTGGCGCCGAGGCTCAGTATGTCCGTGAAAATGTAGGACTGTTTGATATCACTGCGCTTAAGCGCATTGTAGTTACCGGCAAGGGTTCCCTGGAATTCTTAATGGAGCAAACCACCGGCAAGCTCGATAAAGCTCCTGGCTCAGTTACTTACTGCTTAATGTTGACAAAAGACGCAGGAATTCTGTCCGATGTAACTGTGACTCGCCTAACTGAAACTCATTTCATGATTGGTGCCAACAGCGCAATCGATGTTGCTCGCCTTAAGTCTGCAGCGCCAGACACGGTTCACATCAAGGATGTAACTTCTGGCACGGTTGGTCTCGGTTTGTTCGGGCCACACGCTCGCAAGGTCGTCGAGAAGTTAACAACTGTTGATGTATCGAATGAGGCCTTTGGGTACTTCAAGGCCAAGTCGCTGTACCTAGATCAGGTTCCAGCAACACTTTGGCGCTTATCTTACGTAGGTGAACTTGGTTACGAAATTTACACCGATGCAGACATGGCTCTAAAGCTTTGGGACACCTTGCTGGAAGCCGGCAAAGAATTCGGAATCATTCCAGCTGGTCGTGGCGCATTTAATTCAATGCGACTAGAAAAGGGTTACCGTTCTTACGGAACAGACATGACAAGCGAACACAATCCGCATGAAGCTGGCTTGGCATTCTCAGTTCGTAAGGGCGGTGGGTACATCGGAGCTGACGCATTTGAGGCATTGGACCCAGCAGCGATAACCAAAAAGTTAGTTTGCTTGGTATTTGATAACCCAGAACACGTAGTCATGGGTAAAGAGCCAGTGTTCGTAAATGGCTCCCCTGTCGGCTACACAACCAGTTCCTACTTTGGACATTCAATTGGCAAGCAGATTGCCTACGCTTGGTTGCCAATTGATCACACCACTCTTGGCACCCAGGTAACCGTTAAGTACTTCGACTTGATGTACGCAGCTGTAGTCAGTGATGACCCACAGTTCGATCCATCTATGTCCAGACTGCGCTCGTAATCCAGCAAAGATAAGGTTTTACTCATGGCATCACTAACACGTAGACGAACCGTTGAGCTTCCAGATCATCCAGATTTTCTTTGGGTGGCTGACCAAAAGCCAAAGAAGTCCTATGACGTAATCATCATTGGTGCAGGCGGCCACGGTTTGGCGACTGCCTACTACTTGGCAAAGAACCACGGTATTACCAATGTGGCTGTGATTGAAAAGGGTTGGCTTGCTGGCGGAAACATGGGTCGCAATACGACCATCATTCGCTCCAATTATCTATGGGATGAATCTGCTGGCATTTACGATCACTCATTAAAGCTTTGGGAAAACCTCGAAGAAGAAGTTGGCTATGAAATGTTCTTTAGCCAGCGTGGAGTTATGACACTTGCTCATAGCGTGAGTGATGTTCGTTCCAAGCAGCGCAACTTCTACGCTAACCATGTAAATGCCGTCGATAGCGTTTGGTTAACTCCGGAAGAAGTTAAAGAAATCGCACCGATCGTAAACATCAGTGAAGATATTCGCTACCCAGTTATGGGCGCAACGTTCCAACCTCGTGGTGGCATCGCCAAGCATGACTGGGTTGCCTGGGGTTATGCAAAAGCGGCAGCAGACATGGGTGTTGACATTATTCAGAACTGTGAAGTCACTGGCTTCAAGATTGTCGATGGCAAAGTTCAAGGAATTAAAACGACGCAAGGTGACATTGCTGCTAACAAAGTGGGAATGGTTGCTGCGGGTCATACTTCGGTCCTTGCTGACATGGCTGGGTTTGATGTTCCGCTACAGAGTCGTCCGTTACAGGCACTTGTTTCTGAGCTAAACGAACAAGTTTTAGACACAGTCATCATGTCTGGCGCAGTTCACGTCTACGTGAGCCAGGCACATAAGGGTGAACTAGTAATGGGTGCAGGCACTGACTCGTACAACTCTTATGCCCAGCGTGGTGGCTTCCATGTGATTGAACATCAACTGGCAGCGGCTTGTGAACTTTTCCCAATCTTCGAACGCGCTCACATGCTTCGCACTTGGGGTGGCATTGTCGACATTGCTCCTGATGCTTCACCAATTATTGGTCTAACTCCAGTTGAGAATCTATTCATTAACTCTGGTTGGGGTACTGGTGGATTCAAAGCCACACCAGGTTCCGGCTGGGTAATGGCTGCCACTATTGCAAGTGGTGAGCCTGATGCTTTGGCAAAACCATATGCCCTGGATCGCTTTATCTCTGGTCACTTAATCGACGAGCACGGCGCTGCCGGCGTGGCCCACTAAGGAATAACTATGTTGCATATCCCTTGTCCATACTGCGGTCCGCGCGATGAAACTGAGTTTCACTACGGATCTGAAGCACACGTTGCATATCCAGAAAACTCCGCCAACTTGACCGACGAAGAATGGGCGAAGTTTGTTTTCATTCGTTCAAATCCAAAAGGCTGGATGGCTGAGCGCTGGGTTCATAGCGCGGGTTGTCGCCGCTGGTTCAACGTTTGGCGCAACACGATTAACCACGAATTTGGACCTTCATACAAACCATTCACCCAACAGCCAAAGAGTCCCGCATGAGCACAGTAAATTTCACATTCGACGGCAAGCAATACTCTGGCGAGAAAGGCGAAAGCCTAGCCTCCGCTTTGTTGCGTAATGGCGTATTGCATTTCACCGATAGCTCATACAAGGATCGTCCACGCGGCGTTATGGGACTTTGGGTTGAAGAAACCAACGCTCTAGTGAATGTCGACTCCGGTGCAGGCGAGCCACTGAAACCCGCTACCACTATCGAGATCGTAGAAGGGCTCGTTGCCCGCAGCGCTCAAGGCGTTGGTGACTTGCCTGACACTCGCGACAATTCACGTTACGACAAAGCAAACCGACACGTTGATGTTTTAGTTGTTGGTGCTGGAACTTCTGGCCTAGAAGCTGCAAAGAAGTTTTCAGATCAGGGCAAGAGCGTGATTGTTATGGACGATAAGCCAACTGCTGGTGGGCACCTGGTCTACTTAGGGCAACCAGTTCCTGCCACACTCTTGGCGGTATTGGAACGAGCCAATGTTACATACTTGCCGCGCACAACTGTCCAGGGTTTGTATGACCAGGGTTACTCCGTTGCGACAGAGCGTCGAACTGATCACCTTGATTCCAATGTTCACACTGAAATGTCGCGCATCAGAACTTGGCACATTCGCGCTGAGCACACCGTGCTGGCAACCGGTGCGTTTCAACGTCACTTAGTTTTTGCAAATAACGACCGTCCAGGAATCATGCTTTCGCATGCCGCTGCAACTTATGTTTCTAATGGCGCAAAACTGTTTAAGACTGCCGTTGTTGTAACTGTTGATAATCAGGGTTACCGTGATGCAATTCGATTGCACAATGCTGGAGTAAATGTCGCCGCTGTTATTGACATAAGAAAGAAAGTATCTAAGGCCTCAAAGAAGTCATCTCGTAAGGCCATTGAAAAACTTGGTATCCGCCTGATTAAGGGTGCAACCATTGTCGATACCCAAGCAAATCTCGATGGCTTACTCAGCGGCGTCACAGTTATTGATCCAAAATCAGACCTTCAGGAAACTATCAAGACAGACTTGCTGGCAGTTTCAGGTGGCTGGACTCCGATTGTTCACTTGGCAACGTTTATTGGGATCAAGCCAACATGGAGTGAAAAGCGTGCTGCCTTTATTGTTAAGCACTCGGATTCGCTTACAAGCACAACTGGAATGTTGGCAGGTGAGTTTGGCGACGATGATGAGCCAGCGATCTTCTTTGGACCAAAGTTATCTACCGATCAGGCACTTGTAGCTTTCGTTGACTACCAGCGTGATGCAACGTATCGGGATTTCAAGCGAGCAATTGATGCTGGCATGCGAAGCATCGAACACGTAAAGCGTTACACCGCTATCGGTACTGCTCATGATCAGGGAAAGACCAGTGGCACAGTAACTATGGGTCTCATTGGTCAGGCAATTGGAAAAGCCCCAGATCAAATTGGGTCTCTAACTTTCCGTCCGCCTTACATTTCAATTCCGTTTGCTGCATTAGCTGGCCGCGACCGCGGACTGCTTTCAGACCCAGAGCGCACCACGCCAATTCATGCCTGGCACGTAGCAAGTGGTGCACCAATGGAAGATGTCGGCCAATGGAAGCGACCATGGTATTTCCCTAAGTCTGGCGAATCTATGCATGCTGCTGTGTTGCGTGAGTGTGCTGCAGTTCGCGAGGGCGTTGGCGTAATGGATGCCTCAACACTTGGCAAGATTGACATTCAGGGTAAAGATGCTGGCCAGTTCCTTGACTTGATTTACACCAACATGTTCTCGACCTTAAAAGTTGGCATGAGCCGATATGGCTTGATGTGTGGCATCGATGGCATGGTCTTTGACGATGGTGTTACTACTCGAATCAGTGAAAACCATTGGCTTATGACGACCACAACTGGTGGTGCTGCCAAAGTTCTTGACTGGCTTGAAGAATGGCTACAAACCGAATGGCCACACCTTGAGGTTTACTGCACATCAGTAACTGAACAGATTTCAACGGTTGCAATCGTTGGTCCAAAGAGTCGTGAATTGATGAAGCGTCTAGCGCCATCACTTGATGTCTCGAATGAATCATTTGCATTCATGGAAAACAAGCATGCTGATGTTGCTGGAGTACCAGCTCGGATTGCCCGAATTTCGTTCTCTGGCGAACTTGCCTACGAAATTAACGTGCCTGCAATTTATGGTTTGCACATTTGGGAATCAGTGATGTCACAGGGCGCTGATCTGAACATCACTCCATACGGAACTGAAACAATGCACGTACTTCGCGCCGAAAAGGGATTCGTGATCGTTGGGCAAGAAACCGATGGAACTCAAACCCCTGATGACTTAGACATGAGTTGGATTGTTTCCAAGAAGAAAGATGACTTCATCGGTAAGCGTTCATTTAGTCGGGCTGACACTGCTCGCGAAGGACGTCACCAATTAGTTGGAATCTTGGCTGATGATGGCTCATATGTAATTCCAGAAGGCGCCTATCTCGTTGCTGGCGCCGATGCGAATACCCCACCACCGGTAAAGCACATTGGTTACATCACGAGCTCATATGACTCGGCTGCACTTGGTCGATCATTTGCACTTGCTCTTGTTGCTAATGGTCTGGCGCGAAAGGGCGAGAAGATTGCAATCCCAATGGCTGATCGCGTCGTTACCGGCGTAATCACCGATTCAATATTTGTTGATAAGGAGAACACACGTCGTGACGGTTAATCTCGAATTTGCCAAAAGCCCGCTCGGTGGCGCCAAGTTTGGTGGCACCGATAAAGCTGTCCTAATCCAGGAAGTGCCGTTTACTCCTGGCTTTGACCTTCGGGTTGATCCAGACTCAGCCGCATTTCTTGCGGTGGTCGCTGCTTTAGGACTTGTGCTTCCAACTAGCGTTGGCGAAGTTGCTCGCAATAATGCTGATTGCATAGTTGCAGATGGCGAACAGCCAAGTGCAAATGGAATCAGTGCCTTAACGCTTGGACCAGATTGGTGGTACTTGACTGGCACCGCTGATATCCAAGCATTGTTGAAGCCAGTCCAGGAAGTGCATCACATTTCGTTAGTTGATGTAAGTTCTCAGCGCACCAAGATCGAAGTTTATGGCCCTAGTGCTAAGGATGTCCTTGCACACTACTGGGAGCAAGACCTTCGCGATGAGTATTTTCCAATCGATGCTTGCAGTCAAGGTGTTCTGGCTAAGGCTCCGCTCATAATGTGGCACTGTTGCGAAAACTGTTACTTACTCTTCCCCCGTGCATCATTCTC
>CANKTT010000063.1 GCA_947486505.1 Actinomycetota bacterium
GCAGATGGCGCGAACGGTACTGAGTCAACAGACTCAACAAAGCCATAATTATTCATGACTGATACAGCAGCTGATCAGTCGAAGCTGGGAGCAATGACCCTAGCTGAGCACTTCAGCGAATTGCGAAAGCGTTTAGTGCGCAGTGCGCTTGCGCTAATTGTTTGCACAATCGCCGTCTGGAATCAGTTCGCAGAGATTTTCGCAGTCATCCGCTTACCCTATGACAGTGTTCAAGGCCTTGGCTCAAATTCCGTACTCGCTCTGACAGGTGTAACAAGTGGGTTCTCCTTGCAGTTGAAGGTGTCGTTGGCTGCGGCATTCGTTATCTCTAGCCCCATTTGGATCTATCAGCTCTGGAAGTTTATTTCTCCAGGTTTGAAAAGGAATGAACGCAAATGGGCCTATCTGTTCACTGCTGTCGCTGTTCCGCTGTTTTCATGTGGAGTATTGCTGGCTTATTTTGTGATGCCTCGGATGCTCGACATATTGTTTGAGTTCACACCCAGCGATGTCGAGAACGTCACAAGTGTCGAAAGCTACTTGAGCTTCTTTCTGCATCTAACGCTATTTTTTGGAATTGGGTTCTTGCTTCCGCTAGTTCTGGTCACTATGAATTTTGCAGGAATCCTCTCTGGCGAGCGACTGCGATCTGCTTGGCGATGGTTGATACTTGGGAGCTTTGTGTTTGGAGCAGTTGCCACCCCAAATGGCGATCCACTTGCAATGACATTTGTTGCGCTACCCATGATCGCCCTGAGCTTTATTGCCGTCGGTATTGCGCTAGTTAATGATGGTCGCCGAGAGCGCGCAACTGAAGCAGAATAGGTAACTGCAAATGTTAGCTTTGGTAGTAAAGCCAAGTTTGATTGGGAAAACAAAGTTCACTCGAATTTTGGCAGAGTTAGCCGATTTTGACCCGATCATTCTCAAAGGTACATCGGCTGCGGAACTCAAAGACGAGATCCAAGCGCTTTGTAAGGGTAGATCAGATCTGACAGTGGCTGCCTGCGGCGGAGATGGCACACTCCATCTCGCATTAAATGCGTTGCCAAACCTAGATGTACCTCTGGCTGTCATTCCAATGGGAACTGGAAATGATTTCGCGCGATACATATCAATTGCTAAACCAGACCAGGCTTTGAACACGTTACGAAACGCTGCACCCGTCAACATGGACATGGGCACTATTGCATTAAGTAATGGCGCAGTGATTCGATTTGCAGGAATAGCCTCTTGCGGTTTTGATGCCCAAGTGAATGAGCGGGCCAATACTTACCGCGGACCAGCCGGAACGCTGAAATATCTCGTTGCCTTGTTGGTTGAGCTCTCGCAACTCAATTCTCGGGTGCTTCAGGTAACGGTCGATGAAGGTTCAACTCGAACGGATGAATTCACTCTGATTGCAGTAGGGAACACAACGTCGTATGGCGGCGGGCTGAGAATGTGTCCAACAGCAAATGCTTACGATCAGTACTTTGAGGTAACTTACGTAGAAAGAATCTCGCGACGGCTATTGGTGCGGGTCTTGCCAAAAGTGTTCTGGGGTGGTCACACAAAACACCGACAAGTGACACAGAGTTCAAATCAGAAAATTCAGATCAGTGGTGAAAACTTTCCGATCTATGCTGATGGCGAAAAGATCGGAGATGGGCCAGCAGTTATCACCATCCATCCCGGAGCCATGCGTGTGTGGCAGGCAGAACCGCGTTACACGCCGTAATCTTGAGTCATGACGCAGTCGCCGGCCCAAAGATATGCGGCGGCAAAGTCTCGCAGTAAAGACTCTCAAGGATTACTTGGATCATTCCAAGAATCGCTTAGTTTCGTACTAGATGATTTTCAGTTGCAAGCTTGTCGGGCAATTGATGCAGGTTCTGGTGTTCTAGTCGCCGCACCAACCAGCGCCGGAAAGACCGTTGTCGGTCAGTTTGCCGTCTACACAGCCCTATCAAAGCAAACTCGCTGTTTCTACACCACACCTATCAAGGCACTGTCGAATCAAAAGTTCAATGAATTCGTCGCGTTTTACGGTGCGGAGAATGTCGGTCTTCTTACTGGTGATAGTTCTATCAACGGTGATGCACCCATAGTTGTTATGACAACTGAAGTACTGCGCAACATGCTTTATGAGGGATCGTCAGGCCTAAATGGCTTAAGTCACGTAGTCATGGACGAGGTCCATTACCTGGCAGATCGATCGCGCGGCGCAGTTTGGGAAGAAGTAATCATCCATTTATCCGAAACGGTATCGGTAGTTGCACTCTCGGCGACAGTTAGCAATGCAGAGGAATTCGGCGATTGGTTACGAACCGTCAGAGGCAAAACCGAAGTTATCGTTGAAGAGCATCGTCCAATTCCACTTCACCAGCACGTTATGGTTGGCGATGAATTGCATGATCTTTTCGTCGACTCAGCCAGGACCAAAGTAAGTCCAGAGTTGCAGCGCATCGCTCGAAACGATCGACAGCAATCACGTCACGGTTACGGCAGAGGTAATCGGTTTAGAAGTAGGTACACGCCTTCACGGGTTGAGGTTATTGAAGAACTTGATCGGGCTGGGCTATTGCCCAGTATTACTTTTATTTTCTCCAGAGCCGCTTGTGATGATGCCGTCTCGCAGTGCCTTGCCGGCGGTTTGTCTGTAACGACGCCTGAGGAACAGCTCTTGATTCGGGGAGTCGTGGATGCGCATTTTCCAGATGCGAGCTCTGAGGAATTACGTGTCCTGGGGTTTGCGTCCTGGTGTGAGGGTCTCGAGAAGGGAATTGCTGCTCACCATGCCGGATTGCTACCTGCGTTCAAAGTAGTTGTTGAGCAGCTGTTTCAAGAAGGTCTAGTAAAGGTCGTATTTGCGACCGAAACCTTGGCGCTTGGCATCAACATGCCGGCGCGAAGTGTGGTTCTTGAAAAACTCACTAAGTGGAATGGTTCGGTTCATGCACCGGTTACTGCAGGGGAGTACACCCAACTAACTGGACGAGCGGGTCGCCGTGGAATTGATACGCAAGGCCATGCCATCGTGGTTTGGCACAACGAGCTTGATCCCGATTCACTTGCTGGACTTGCAAGTACTAGAACATATCCACTCAAGTCCAGTTTCAAGCCGTCCTACAACATGGCAATCAACTTGATTGGAAAGTTTGGAACTCATCGCGCCAGAGAGCTTCTTGAATCGTCATTTGCGCAATTCCAGGCAGATAAATCAGTTGTAGGTCTCGCGACTCAGATGCGACGAAATGAGTCAGCAATCGATGGCTACCAAGAGGCAATGGAATGCCATCTTGGGGACTTTGCAAGTTACATGACACTGCGTCGACAGCTCTCAGAATTGGAGAAAGACACTAAGCGAGATGGTGTGCGCGAACGTAGACACAACGCAACCAATTTTCTAAATGAAATTGAGCGTGGCGATGTGATTGTGGTCGAATCCGATCGACGATCCAGTACGCCATATGTTGTGCTGGATGAGGCCAGAGACACCGATGACCCACGTCCCAGAGTTATGTCACAGTCGCGAGTCGTGAAACGAATTGGGTATACCGATGTGGGGGATCAAGGTCGAGTAATTGGTCGAATCCGTATCCCAGCAACGTTTGATTCACGCTCGCCCAAGACTCGGAATTGGTTGGCCGATCAAATTGCTGACATTTCAAGAAGCGTGCCTCGCGCAGAACGCGAAACCAAATCTGAATCAAAGGCCGACATTGAGGTATCAAGGTTACGTAAGGCGATCAGAGCCCATGTCTGCCACGGTTGTAGTGATCGTGAGGAGCATGTTCGCTGGCACGAACGGATCTATTCAACTCGTCGGGAGATCGAAAAGCTAGAGTCTCGAGTAGCTACCAGGACCAGTTCTATTGCCAAGGAATTTGATCAGATTTGTGACGTGTTAACCGAGCTTAAGTATCTTGAGAAACAGGACTCCAATCACTTAGTCACTGACGCTGGTGCAATTCTTGGACGCATCTATTGCGAATTAGATTTACTAGCCGCCGAGTGTCTGCGCAGTGGCGTGTGGAATGACTTAACACCGGAACAGATGGCTAGCGCAGTAAGCACTCTGGTTTATGAATCTAGGCGAGATGATGATCGCGATACTCAAAATATTCCAGACGGCTCACTTGGAATTGCCCTAACGGAAATGGTCTATAAATGGGGAGAACTAAAGGAGATCGAAACTCAGCACCGAATGGATAGCCTGCGTGACATGGATCCTGGTTTTGTTTGGTTGACATTAAAATGGGCGCGAGGTCAGTCAATTGCGCGAGTGCTCAAGAATTCAGATCTGCAAGCTGGAGACTTTGTTCGATGGAGTAAGCAAGTTATTGACTTACTAGGACAAATTTCCTTAGCTAGTGAAGATCCAAAATTGGCTAATGCCGCTCGTGCCTCCAGCGACCTAATAAATCGTGGGATTGTCGCATGGTAACTAACTCAAAAGTCGAGGATGATTCTTCGCGAAATCTATTCTTTGATACTGCGACTCTGTACTACCGAGCATTCTTCGCGGTGTCAGAGAGCATTACGGCGCCGGATGGAACTCCCTCGGGCGCAGTAAGAGGTTTCCTTGACATGGTTAGCGCAATCGCTAAGGAGTTTCCACCGAAACAAGTTGTTTTCGCCTGGGACGATGACTGGCGACCACAGTGGCGAGTTGATTTGATTCCAAGTTACAAACTGCATCGAGTAGATGAAGTGGTCTCAGACCAACCTGATGCAGCCTTCGAAGTTGTCCCTGACGCGCTTTCACCACAGATTGGCGCAATAGCTTTGATACTTGATTCGATTGGCTTACCGCGGATTGGCCAGATCGGACACGAAGCTGATGACGTTCTGGCTGCATTGGTCAGCAAGTCCAGTGCAGCCTGCGATGTGGTGACGGGTGATCGAGATCTATTTCAATTGGTTAGTGACGATGATGACATTCGGGTTATTTCAATCACCAAAGGTGTCAAAAATCTAGAAATTGTTGACGATGCCTACTTAAGTAACCGTTACGGCATCACAGGTAGTCAGTACGCAGACTTTTCTATGCTTCGCGGTGATCCATCTGATGGTCTGCCAGGAGTTAAGGGAATAGGCGAGAAAACGGCCGCAAAATTGATCACCGAGTATCAGGATGTTGCGGGATTGATAACAGCGGCCAAGAGTCCTGACGCTTCACTTGCACCTGCAGTTCGAAAGAACCTTCTGGATAGTCAGGCTTACATGAAGTCCGCCAGCAAGGTCGTAAGAGTTAAAACCAATGCAAAACTACCCAAGCAGTTAGATCGTCCTTCAGTCGTCAAAGATTCACAAAGTCTGCAGGATCTGACTGATGCCTGGGGTATTGAACGTCAGATCAAGAGATTCCTTAAGACCTTGAACATTGATTGGGTAGCCTAGCCACATGTCCAATATGCACAAAGAGAGAATCGCGAAAGTTGCTTCGCGGTTGGCCGGAACTGAGCACGACGTTATCTTCGTGACACCTGGCGCGGATTTACGGTACTTAACCGGCTACGACGCTTTGCCGCTTGAACGACTTACCTGTCTTGCAGTTCGCAGCACTGGGGAAGCGTGGATGATTGTTCCCACACTCGAGCGTCCGTCTGCACTAGCTCATGGGGTACCTGACATTGGGATTGAGTTGTTGGATTGGCAAGAAACCCAGAATCCCTACCCCCTCTTGCTATCAGCTGTTGGTCAGCATCAGCGTCCATTGGTTAATAACGTGATGTGGGTTGAAAAAGCTTTTGGAATTCAAGCCGAATCTGGCGTGAGCATAGAACTTGCTGGCAAATTGTTGTCTGACATTCGCGAAGTGAAAAACGCTGCCGAAGCAGCTTTCCTACATGAAGCAGGCGCTGCTATTGATGAAGTTCATTCCAACATGCACAAGTGGCTGCGACCGGGCCGGACGGAACGAGAAGTTGGCAAGGACATCGCCGAGGCAATTCTGGCAGCTGGCCATGTAACCGTTGACTTTGTTATCGTTGCAAGTGGACCAAATGGCGCGAGTCCGCATCACGAACTTTCAGATCGTGTGATCCTATCTGGCGAACCGGTCGTGGTGGACATTGGTGGAACTATGGCCAGTGGTTACTGCAGTGACTGTACCCGAATGTATGTTTGTGGCAAACCGCCAAGTGAGTACCTTGAGCACTACTCAGTGCTACAGGCTGCACAGCTTGCAGCTCGTCAGCATGCCCGCCCGGGCGTCACCTGTGAGTCCGTAGATGCGGCAGCTAGAGACATCCTGGTGTCAGCTGGATTAGGTGATCAATTCATCCATAGAACTGGACATGGAATCGGAATGGAAACTCACGAAGAGCCTTACATCGTTACCGGCAACAAATCACTTTTAGTACCAGGCCACGCATTTTCAATCGAGCCAGGCTTTTACTTCGCTGGTAAGTATGGCGCCAGAATCGAAGACATCGTGACTTGCAATCTAGATGGAATTCTTAGCGCTAATAACACAAGTCGCGAACTTGTAATTTTGTAAATCCAGATGCGTTACCTCTATTCCATAGCCGCAGGAGCAATTGTCGCCTGGTCTTTTTATCCGAATCATTGGTGGGCCGCGATTTTGGGTATTGCCATTCTGCTTGCGATCCTTGATTCGCAATCTAGACGGGCTCGCGTCAAAATCACAGCACTTTTTGCCTTCACGTATTTTGGATTTCACGTGCAATGGGTCAGGTCACTAGGTAACGATGCGTGGTTTGCACTTACTCTGATCTGCGCTTTGCCCTGGCTAATCTTTGGGTTGCTAGACGTTGACTCCAAATCTAAATGGTTCTACTTTCAACCGGCAGCTCTAATCGTTGTCTTAGAGGTCATTCGAGCGAATTGGCCTTGGGGCGGACTGCCGTGGGGATTGTTGGCCTACAGCCAACTTGATGGACCTTTGGTTAATCTCTCAACGCTCGGTGGACAAGCAATTGTGAGTGGGGCAGTAGTTGTGTGCGCTGCAGCACTTGTGAATTTGATCAAAAATCGAAGCCTGGTTGGTATCGCGGTCGTGATCTTGATTGTCATGACGTCACGAAGTGTGGACATTAAGCATTCAACCGACCAAATTACCTTGGCGGGAATCCAGGGGAATGTTCCTCGAGTCGGGAACACGCTGGAAATTCAGCGTGCAGCAGTGCTGAACAACCACGTAAAGACGACAGAGGAACTCCTAACAGACATTGAATCAGGTAAGACACCCGCGCCTGATCTAATTGTCTGGCCAGAGAGTGGAACTGACATTGATCCGTTAGCCCCTGGCATTGCCGCCGATGAGATTAATCGATTAAGTGACAGCACAAAAATTCCAATTCTGATTGGTGGCACAACATTCTCTGGTGGCACTTTGTCGAACGGAGAAGACTTAACTGCAGTTGGACCGCGCAATGTTGGCATTTTGTGGAGTGCTGAATCCGGCCCAGGGGAGATGTACGTGAAACGCCACCCTTTGCCATTCGGTGAGTATCTGCCAATGAGAGATTTTCTAGCTCGCTACATCAAGAGGTTTGACCAAATCCCTAACGACTTTGTGCCTGGAAACAAAGTAGGCGTTTTCAGTGTTGGGGATAAGAAGATTGGCGATGTCATCTGTTTCGAGATTGCATACGCCAACCTTGTTTTTGACACCGTTGCAGCAGGTGCGCAGGTTATGGTCGTGCAAACGAATAACTCGACATTTGGCAACACCCCACAACCTAGCCAGCAATTTGCCATTACTAGGTTCCGAGCCATCGAGAGTCAGCGTGCATTTTTAGTTGCAAGCACCTCAGGCATTTCTGGA
>CANKTT010000064.1 GCA_947486505.1 Actinomycetota bacterium
AGCAAAATTGCGTCATCATTTAGCAATGTTGCAAATTTTGTAAATGTGTTAGGCCAAACCATGACTTCAACTACACCTTCGAGATCTTCGAGCGCAACTATCGCCCAACGATCACCGGATCGTTTCGTTGTTTTAAGTTGCACGCTGCTTACAAGTCCCCCGAGCGTGACTACTGCTCCATCGGAGGCATCTGCAACACCAGAGATTGGCATCGAGGTGCTCATTGCCAAAACGTGCTCAACACCAAACAGCGGATGGTCGCTGACGTAGAGACCGAGCATGTCTCGCTCTTGAGTAAGCAAGGTTTTCTTGTCCCACTCATCTAGTGAGATGTTGACTTCGATACCACCGATTGAATCGTCAGAAAAATCATCTGAGGATCCAAACAAATCGAACTGGCCAATTGCTTCAGCTTTCTTGGTGTCTAAAACTGAGTCAACAGATTCAACATGCACTGCAAACAAACCTCGTCGAGTGTGACCTAGCGAATCAAAAGCACCAGCTTTGATTAAGGATTCGATTACACGCTTGTTACAAACTTGGACGTCAACTTTTGCCAAGAAATCGCCAAATGAAGTGAATCTACCTTTAGCAACTCGACTTACCTTCAAGGACTCAACTACATTCACGCCAACATTTCGCACGGCCGCAAGTCCAAAGCGAATGTCAGTTCCGATCGCGGTGAAGTCAACATCAGATTCGTTCACATCTGGTGGCAGAACCTTGATTCCCATTCGGCGACATTCGTTCAAGTACACCGCAGATTTATCCTTGTCGTCCTTCACGCTGGTTAACAAAGCTGCCATGTATTCCGCCGGGTAGTTTGCCTTTAGGTAAGCGGTCCAATAGGAAACCAAACCATAACCAGCACTGTGAGCTTTGTTAAATGCATAGTCCGAAAACGGAACTAAGGTTTCCCACAACTTGTTGATTGCAACCTGAGAGAAACCACGCTCTTTCATGCCAGCTTCGAAGGGCACGTATTCCTTATCAAGAATTTCTTTTTTCTTTTTACCCATAGCGCGACGCAAAAGATCTGCTTGGCCAAGTGTGTAACCAGCAACTTCTTGAGCTATCGCCATAACCTGTTCTTGGTAAACGATTAGCCCGTAAGTGTCACCCAGAATCCCAGCCAGCGGCTTTTCTAAGTCTGGGTGAATTGGCACTTGAGCCTTGCGCTTGTTCTTGTAATCTGCGTAATCAGTGTGAGCGTTTACACCCATGGGTCCCGGGCGATACAGAGCAAGCACCGCGGAAATATCTTCGAATGAGTCAGGATTCATTGAACGCAACAAGGATCTGATTGGTCCACTGTCTAACTGGAATACACCTAGGGTGTCACCGCGTGCCAAAAGTTCATATGTCTTGGGGTCATCAAGGCCCAGATCTTCAAGCACAACTGTTTCGCCACGATTGGAAATGATGTTCAACAAAGTGTCGTCAAGAACTGTCAGATTTCGAAGACCCAAGAAGTCCATCTTTAGTAAGCCAAGTGATTCACATGCACCCATGTCGAACTGAGTGATAACTGCGCCATCTTGATCTCGGCGCCAAACTGGCAAGACGTCGATCAATTCCTCTTTACACAGGATGACACCAGCTGCATGCACGCCTGGTTGGCGCTTTAGGCCTTCGATACCTCGCGCAGTATCGACAACTGCTCTGACGTCTGCGTCGTCGTCATAAAGATCTCGGAATTCGCCAGCTTCACCGTAGCGATCATGCTCTGGATCAAAGATTCCGGAAAGTGGGATGTCTTTGCCCATTACACCAGGTGGTATTACCTTTGTAATTTTGTCGCCAAGTGCGTACGGGAAGCCAAGTGCGCGAGTTGAATCCTTTACAGCGGCTTTAGCTTTAATCGATGCGTAAGTGATGATCTGAGCCACGCGCTCTTCACCATACTTATGCGTTGCATAACGAATCATTTCGCTGCGACGACGTTCATCAAAGTCAATATCAATATCTGGCATAGAGATTCGCTCTGGATTCAAGAAGCGCTCAAAGAGTAAGCCATGTTGAATCGGATCTAGTTCAGTAATACCAAGTGCCCAAGCGATCAGAGCACCGGCTGCCGAGCCGCGGCCAGGTCCAACCCGAATGCCTTCTTCGCGGGCATGGCGACAAAGATCAGCCACAACTAAGAAGTAACCCGGGAATCCCATTTGCTCTACGACAGCAAGTTCAAACTTTGCACGCTCTAGATGTTCTTTTGGAATCTTGGTTCCGTTGAATCTGCGCGTTAATCCAATTTCGACCTCTTTAACGAGCCACGTGTTTTCAGTCTCGCCAGCTGGAACCGGGAAAGAAGGCAAGAGATCTTGACCTTCAACAAAGTTAATGTTGCAACGTTCTGCAATCAACAAAGTGTTGTCGCACGCGTCAGGAAGTTCGCGCCAAACTTCGCGCATTTCTGCGGAAGTCTTCAAATAGAAGTCTTGGGCATCAAACTTAAAGCGCTTTGGATCATCCATTGTTGAGCGGGTTCCAATACAAAGCAATACTTCGTGCATTCGGGCATCTTCGGGATATACGTAATGCAAGTCATTTGTTGCGACTAACTTTAAATTCAAATTCTTTGCGATCTTTAGCAAGTCTTCGCGGTGGCGGCGTTCAATCCCTAAACCATGATCCATTAACTCAACAAAGTAATTATCTTGTCCTAAAATCTCGCGCATAGTTGCAGCAGTGCTTAGCGCTCTGTCATAGTTACCAGCTTGCAGCCATCGATTCACTTCACCAGAAGGACATCCGGTCGTGCCAATAATTCCCTTGCCGTGTTTCTCTAATAACTCAGCATCAAATCTTGGTTGGTAGTAATAACCTTCAAGACTCGCTTTGCTAGATAACCGAAACAAGTTATGAAGCCCGACATTGTTTTCGGCCCAAAGCGTCATGTGGGTGTAGTTGTAGCGTCCGCGACCAGCTCCATCTAAAGAGGTGTCATCAACTGCAGGGGTTCCAAAATCAAAGGGTGCGCGAAGCGTGCGACCTTGTGGTGCAAAATATCCTTCGATGCCAATGATTGGTTTTACGTTGGTGGACTGTGCCTTTTTCCAGAATTCAAATGCACCATACAAGTTGCCGTGATCCGTCATCGCAATGGCCGGCATGCCAAGTTCTTCAGCTTTTGAGAAAAGGTCTGTTAAGCGAGCAGCGCCATCCAGCATTGAATACTCGGTGTGCACATGTAGATGCACGAACGAGTCATTGCTCACAGGATTAGTTCCTTTTTGTTCAGAGGGTAAGTACGCGAGAGGAAGGACGCTCCCCTAGGTTACCTGCGACCTGTGACAACGAAGCGCAGCGGGTAGAAGCGAATTTTAGGTGCCTGAACTTTTGGGGCAGTAGCGAGCAAGAGATTAAAGATTTCGCGCCAGTTCCAAGGACTTGGCTAAATCAGGGGCGTATTCTGAGTGGAATGTGACCCGATCGCCAGAAACCGGATGCTCAAAACCTAAGCGAACAGCATGAAGCCATTGCCTATCCAGCTTTAACTTGGCTGCCAAAGTTGGGTCTGCGCCATATGTAAGATCGCCACAACATGGGTGACGAAGTCCTGACATGTGCACTCGAATCTGATGGGTTCGGCCAGTTTCCAAATGGACCTCTAGCAACGATGCATAAGCAAATGATTCCAAGGTGTCGTAATGTGTGATGCTCGGCCGGCCACCACTCATAATCGCAAATCGATACGAAGATGATGGGTGGCGATCTATTGGAGCATCAATGGTTCCATTAATGGGGTCGAGTCTGCCCTGAATCAAAGTGTGATAAATCTTGTCAACCGTGCGATCTCGGAATTGGTCCTTGATGCTGACATAAGCCCGTTCAGACTTGGTAACCACCATCAAACCGCTAGTGCCAACGTCTAATCGATGTACGATACCTTTGCGCTCGGTTGGACCAAATGAAGTAAGCACGGTCCCCATGGCTGTTAGTGAGCCAGTAACTGTCGGCCCTGACCAACCTTGGCTGGGATGAGCTGCTACTCCTGCTGGCTTATCAATAACTACAAATGAGTCATCTTCAAAAACAATTGTCAATGCCACCGTAGGCTCTGCCTCGTAAAAATCAGGATCGGGAAGATCCACTTCAATAACATCGCCAAATGCTAATCGCGCACTTTTTTGCGCAACTTTTCCATTTAATGAAACTCGCTTCTCTTCGAGCAATGTCACACAAGTTGCTCGTGATTCACCCGTCAATATCGATAATGCAACATCGCACCGCTCGCCCTCAAGAGACTCGTCAATAGGCCAAGTACGAATCATTGTTGTTCCACATCCGATTTTGGCGGAAGTGCATTTGGAGTCTGATATTCGACGCCGCGAAATGAAAGAATCACCATTGCAAATGCCGAAATAACAACCGCACTATCGCTGATGTTGAACATTGGATAATTTGGCACTGAAATAAAGTCCACAACATGTCCTTGAAATACTTCCGGACTGCGGAAAATTCGATCAATTAAGTTTCCTACTGCCCCACCAAGTAAGCCACCCAGCGCGATGGCCCATGCCTTGTTTGTCACGTTTTTCGAAATCAAAAGAATCGCGATGCTGACGGCAATTGCAATTAGAGTAAACACCCAGGTGACGCTGGTGCCGAAAGAAAACGCGGCGCCTGGATTTCTAACAAATGAGAACTTGAGAAATTCGCCAATGACTTTTATGTCAGATTGATTTTCAAGACGTGCAACAGCCCAAACTTTTGTTGCCAAATCTAGCAACATAACAACGAGTGCGGTTACGAGAAGCTGGCGACGATACACGACGTTAGGAACGGTCTTCACGCTCGCGGCAAGGCATGCACATAGTTGCGCGAGGATTTGCTTCCTGGAGGCGAAGTTTTCCGATTTGCTTGCCACAATTCTCGCAGGCGCCATAAGTGCCAGCTTCAATTCGCTCTAGTGCTCGATTGGTTTGATCCAGTAAATCTCTCTTATTAGAAAGAATCGAAATCTCGTGCTCACGCTCAAAAGTTTTGGTCCCAGCATCGGCTTGATCGTCACCGGCACCTTCTCCGCTTTCCATAATCAAGGCATGGAAGTTTTCTTCAGCTTGCGCAATTTCAATTGCTAGTTCTTTAGCTTCGGAAGTAAGCATCTTGCGTACTGCGTTTAACTCAGTCTTCGTCCAGTTTGATTCATCTTCTTGAACTACTGGATGCTTTGGTGCAGCCTTTTTACCTGGCACAGCCTTGCGAACTGAAGGAAGTCCTACTGATCCGATTGGATTAATAACTTGCACCGGAGGACCAGCTAGCGCAGCGGCCGCAGCGGCTTCAGCTTTGGCAATTGCGGCAAGCTGAGCTTTAGTTACCTTTGGCTCTTTGACAACTACTGGCTTTGGCTCGGCAACTTTTTTCGCTGGCTTAACCGGCGCGACTTTCTTGACAGCCTTGACTGGCGCTTTCTTAGCCGGAGCCTTTTTCGCAGGGGCTTTCTTGGCGGCAGCCTTCTTAACTACTGGTGCTTTTTTGGCAGGGGTTGCCTTCTTGGCAGGGGTTGCCTTCTTGGCAGGCGCGGCCTTTTTGGCAGCAGGCGCCTTCTTGACGGAGGTTGCCTTCGTCGGCACTTTCTTAGCCGGTTTCGCAGCCATGGTATTCCCCTTTAGTTAAAGCAAACTTTTTCCACTAAGTTCCTAGACTCTACCGAGTCCACTTCATGATGCCCGATGTAAGGTACGTCAAAACGTAAATTGTTGCAATTCGGGTTGAGTTAGGTGGTTTTGACTTCCGGTAAGTGTTTAATCCCGAATTTGCACCGAAACTTGAATCGGGATCGCCCGTTTTACTGCACCGAATGGGAATAATGCCGCTTCCCCACTAATATTTAGGGATAGTGGGCAAAACGATGATGAAGACACATTGCGCAGCCAACAGCACCAAAGCTAGCGAATTGGGGACGGTGTAAGCCCAAAAAGGTGTTGTTTTGCGCAATATCACTTCTGAGTTGCCTCGAAGAACAGCGATGTCAGGGAGTTTTTGCCTTAGGTATCGCCCAGTAGAACGAGACAGCCGGCTTGAACTTGAGTGGATTTTGCGTCGCAAAGGCAAAGTCAACAAGGGTGGTACCGCGGGAATGGTCTAAAAATCATCTCGTCCCTTGAAGTCAAAGTCACCAAAAGGTGACTTTGGTAATTGACTGCAAGCGACGAGGAAACCTGATGACATACCGCGATGTACCCGCGAAAATTGATCTTCCAGCGATGGAGCATGATGTGCTCGCGTTTTGGAAGGACAACGACATCTTTCACAAATCACTTGCCAGAACCAGCAATGGACCTCGTTGGGTTTTTTACGAAGGGCCTCCCACCGCAAATGGCATGCCGGGAACTCACCACGTAGAAGCGCGAGTATTTAAGGACATTTTCCCGCGCTATCGCACTATGAAGGGCTTCAATGTTCCGCGTAAAGCTGGTTGGGATTGTCACGGCCTGCCAGTTGAACTTGCAGTTGAAAAAGAATTAGGTTTCACGGGCAAACAAGACATTGAAAAGTACGGTATTGCGGAATTTAATGAGCGCTGTAAAGAATCTGTACTTCGCCACGTAGACGAATTTGAAAACATGACTTCTCGAATGGGCTACTGGGTAGACATGGATCAGGCCTATTGGACTATGGATGAGAAATACATCGATAGCGTTTGGTGGAGCCTGAAGCGCATCTTTGACAAAGGCCTGTTAGTTCAAGATCACCGAGTATCTCCTTACTGTCCACGTTGTGGAACTGGATTGTCTGATCATGAATTGGCGCAGGGATACGAAGATGTCGTCGATGCCTCGGTTTACGTTCGCTTCCCTATTACAACTGGTTTGCTTCCAACAAAGTACTCCGGAATCTCATTATTGATCTGGACCACAACTCCATGGACTTTGATTTCAAACACAGCAGCTGCAGTCAATGCGGAAGTTGACTACATTGTGGCTCAAACCGCTGACGGTGAATACCTTGTCGTTGCGGAAGCTTTGCGCGAGAAAGTACTCGGAGAACATTCAAAAGTTCTGGAGACAATCAAGGGCCGTGACTTAGAAGGAACTGGATACAAAAGGCCATTTGAATGGGTTACTTTCCCAGAAACTGATGCTCCGATTCACACCGTATTGTTGGCAGACTTCGTTACAACCGAAGATGGCACCGGAGTAGTTCATGAAGCACCTGCATTTGGTGCTGAGGATCTTGCACTTTGTCGCTCATATGGTCTGCCAGTTGTGAATCCAGTTTTACCAAATGGAACTTTTGAATCTGGCATTCCAGAAGTTGCTGGGGTGTTTTTCAAAGCAGCCGATCCTCGACTTGTTGAGCTCCTGGAGGAAAAAGGGTTGCTCTTCCGACACTTGCCATATGAGCACTCCTATCCGCATTGCTGGAGATGCCACACTGCCCTTATCTATTACGCACAACCTTCTTGGTACATCAAAACCACTGATATCAAAGATCAGTTACTGGCCCAGAATGAAAAAACCAATTGGTTCCCAGAAACAATTAAGAATGGGCGATTTGGTGACTGGCTAAACAACAATGTCGACTGGGCACTTTCCCGTAATAGATATTGGGGTACCCCA
>CANKTT010000065.1 GCA_947486505.1 Actinomycetota bacterium
ACGTATGCTGGTCACTCCTCGCCGAAGGAATCAAACGCGCTTTACAAAAAGAACTTAACTAAAGGCCAAACCGGGTTATCCATTGCCTTTGATCTGCCAACTCAAACTGGTTATGACCCGGACGCGGTGTTAGCGCGTGGGGAAGTCGGCCGCGTTGGTGTGCCAATTGCGCACTTAGGTGACATGCGAACTTTGCTAGATGGAATTCCGCTGGCGCAAATGAATACTTCGATGACAATTAACGCTCCAGCGATGTGGTTGCTTGCGCTTTATGCAATTGCGGCCGAAGAGCAAGGCGTAGACCAGAAGTTACTGGCTGGCACCACCCAAAACGACATCATCAAGGAATACCTGTCTCGCGGAACATACATATTCCCGCCAACAGAATCCATGCGATTGATCTCGGACATGATTTCTTGGAGCGTTGCTAACGCACCAAAGTGGAATCCAATCAACATTTGTTCGTATCACTTGCAAGAAGCTGGCGCGACACCAGTTCAAGAGCTTTCCTTTGCGCTTTCAACTGCGATTTCAGTTTTGGATGCCGTTCGTGACTCTGGCCAAGTTAAGCCAGAAGATTTCCCAGATGTAGTTGCTCGCATGTCTTTCTTTGTCAATGCTGGGATGCGCTTTGTCGAAGAGCTCTGCAAGATGCGGGCATTCACCCAGTTGTGGGATGAGATCACACGGGACCGCTACGGCGTAACCGATGAAAAGAAGCGTCGCTTCCGTTATGGCGTGCAAGTTAATTCCCTCGGCCTAACCGAGAGCCAGCCAGAAAATAACGTCCAGCGCATGGTTATCGAAATGCTGGGTGTTACGTTGTCCAAGTCTGCTCGGGCTCGCGCAGTTCAGTTGCCCGCATGGAATGAAGCACTAGGGTTGCCTCGTCCTTGGGATCAGCAATGGTCACTTCGAATCCAACAAGTTTTAGCCTTTGAAACTGACTTATTGGAATACGAAGACATCTTTGATGGATCACCTGTGATTGAAGCCAAGGTTTCAGAACTTATAGATGCAGCCCGCGCTGAAATCGCGCGGATTGATGACATGGGTGGGGTAGTTGCTGCAATTGATGCCGGATACCTAAAGAGCCAACTAGTTGCATCCCACGCAAATCATCGCCGAAACATCGAATCAGGGGCTCGCACTGTTGTTGGCGTGAATGCATTTACTGAAACTGAAGTCAGTCCACTAACTGCAAGCATCACTGATGCGATCATTCATGTTGATCCTGCCGTTGAGCAAGAAGCAGTAACAAGTCTGTCTTCCTGGCGTGCTGCTCGTGATGAGGCAAAGGCAAGTGCTGCCACGCAGGCATTGATTGCTGCCGCCAAGACAGATGCTAACTTAATGATTCCAACCTTGGAGTGTGCTCGCGCTGGCGTGACAACGGGCGAATGGGCTGACGCACTACGAAGCGTCTTTGGACAGTTCCGCGCACCTACGGGTCTTGCTAATGTTCCAGTCGGCGGCGGTACCGGTGCACTTGGCGCAGTTCGTGATTGCGTAAAGGTAACTGAACAAGAATTAGGTCAGCGACTTCGTCTACTGATTGGTAAGCCAGGACTAGATGGTCATTCCAATGGCGCCGAGCAGATCGCTATTGCGGCTCGTGATGCTGGGTTTGAAGTGATCTACCAAGGCATTCGCCTTACCCCAGATGAGATCGTGGCTGCGGCCGCCCAAGAAGATGTGGATTGCATAGGTTTATCGATTCTTTCGGGCGCGCATGTGGACTTAGTTCCGCAGGTGCTTGATGGCTTAAAGGCTAATAACATTTCAAACATCCCAGTGATTTTGGGAGGCATTATTCCGGCAGCTGATGAAGTCAAACTTATTGGCGCTGGAGTGGCTGCAGTTTTTACCCCCAAAGATTTTGATATTCCTCAGATCATTCTGGGAGTACTCAATGTAATTCGAAGTAATCACGATCTAGCACCACTAACTGCAAAACCAGTAGCGCAAGAAAACACCATTGGAGTCATAAGTGAGTAACAAAGTCCTTCGTCCCCGTCGTTCATCCCTTGCCGTTCCTGGCAGCAGCGTCAAGATGCTGGATAAGGCTCGTGGCCTTAAATCCGATCAGCTGTTTATGGATCTTGAAGATGCTGTAGCACCACTTGCTAAGGCTGATGCTCGTAAAAACATTGTGCAGGCACTTAACGAAGGTGGTTACGAAGACAAGATTCGCGCCGTTCGCGTTAATGACTGGACGACCCAGTGGACTTACACCGACGTAATAGAAATCGTTGAAGGCGCGGGCGCTAACTTAGATTGCATCATGTTGCCTAAGGTGCAAACTGCAGATCAGGTTGTTGCACTTGACCTACTACTTACCCAACTTGAGCGCACTAACGGTCTAGAAGTTGGTCGCCTTGGTATTGAAGCCCAAATCGAAAACGCAATGGGCCTGATAAACATCAATGCGATTGCGGCCGCTAGCCCTCGGATTGAATCAATCATCTTTGGCCCAGCAGACTTTATGGCGAGCATCAACATGAAATCCCTCGTTGTTGGCGAACAGCCACCGGGTTATGACACCGGCGATGCTTACCATCACATCTTGATGAGCATTTTGATGGCAGCTCGCGCTTACAACAAGCAAGCAATCGATGGCCCATACCTTGGTATCAAGGATCTTGAAGGCTTCCGCCGTGTGGCTGGGCGATCCGCAGCACTTGGCTTTGATGGCAAGTGGGCATTGCACCCAGACCAGATTGAACTGGCCAACGAAGTGTTCTCGCCAAAGCAAGAAGATTACGATCACGCCGAAATGATCTTGGATGCTTATGACTGGGCAACCAGCTCGGCCGGTGGCGCAAAAGGTGCGGTAATGCTTGGAGATGAAATGATTGACGAAGCATCTCGCAAGATGGCTTTGGTTGTCTCAGCCAAGGGCCGGGCTGCAGGAATGGCACGCACTAAGACATTCACACCTCCGGAGGCATAATCCATGGCACGCCTAGCTCAAACTGATGGTTTAACCGATGTTCAAGAGGCAATCTTGGACGCAGTGCATTCCTTTGTCGATAACGAAATCATTCCTGTTGCTAATGAACTTGAGCACAATGATATCTACCCTCAGGAGATCGTCGATGGCCTAAAGGAACTGGGTGTATTCGGCTTGATGATCCCAGAAGAGTACGGTGGCTTGGGCGAGTCACTACTTACTTACGCACTTGTAGTTGAAGAAATTGCTCGCGGCTGGATGCCAGTTAGCGGTGTTATCAACACTCACTTCATCGTTGCCTACATGTTGATGCAGCATGGTACCCAGGAACAAAAAGACAAGTACTTGCCACGGATGGCAACTGGCGAAGTTCGCGGCGCATTTAGCATGAGCGAACCAGGCGTTGGATCTGATGTTTCTGCGATTACGTCCAAGGCAGTACGCGATGGCGATGGCTGGAGCTTGACTGGTCAAAAGATGTGGTTAACCAATGGTGGTTCATCAACACTGGTTGCAGTCCTAGTTCGCGCTGATGAAGATGCGCCAGCTGATGCCAGTGTTTACAAAAAGATGTCAACCTTCCTTATCGAAAAGGAGCCAGGATTTGGCGAAGTTCGCCCCGGTCTATCTATCCCAGGCAAAATCGAGAAAATGGGTTACAAGGGCGTTGACACAACAGAATTAATCATGGATGGCTTAAAGCTTTCTAACGATGATTTGCTTGGCGGGGAAACCGGCAAAGGTTTCTATCAAATGATGGACGGCGTCGAAGTTGGTCGCGTTAATGTGGCTGCTCGCGCATCAGGTCTTGGACTACGCGCATTTGAACTTGCAATTGATTATGCGCAACAGCGTCATGCGTTTGGCAAGGCAATCTCAGAGCATCAAGCAGTTGCTTTCCGTCTAGCGGACATGGCCACCAAGGTTGAAGTTGCTCACACCATGATGGTGAACGCAGCCCGTAAGAAGGACTCTGGCGAACGTAACGACATGGAATCTGGCATGGCTAAGTACATTGCTAGCGAATTCTGCAAAGAAATCGTTGAGGATTCATTCCGTATCCACGGTGGCTATGGCTACTCGAAGGAATACGAAATCGAGCGTCTTTATCGCGAAGCACCGATGTTACTTATCGGTGAAGGTACTGCAGACATTCAGCGCATGATTATCGCGCGCCGATTGCTGGAAGATTACAAAATCCGCACCTAATTCATTTTTAGGCTACGGCTCTAGCTAGTCACTGATTGTGTAATGTGCATCTTGCACGATGCAGGCTTCGCCGTTAATTGGAATCATGTCCTGTGGGCAAGCTGAAAACGCAACAATGCAATCCATCTCGGCGCGCAACTCTAGGTAATCGCCAGGTGCTGCTACTGCAGGAACATAAGTCAAAGTGCTGCCATCTGCAGATACTGGCACGTTCATGAAGATGTTAAATGGCGCTGGCTGATTAATTCGCTTAACGCCGATGCCATCAAGTGCTTGGCCAAGATTGTCTGTGCAGTTGTCGTGGTAACCCTCTGCACCCAAGAGTTGGTAGCGATAGATATCGCAGGCAGCCATGAGGGTGTCATGGATTCCAGGAGAAGTGTCCGCAGTAATCGTCAAAATCGGACGGCGTTGGTTCGTCATAATCGAGTCACCAACTTGCGGAATGATTTTTCCAAGTGAAACGTGAGTGTGTTCCATTGAAAGCGGCTCAGTTAAGTCGGCAGCATTAAACGCCCAAAAGTCGACAACTTGCAAGCCATTAGTGTTAATGACTCTAAGCGTCTGGCCCTTTTTCATGCGGTCAGCTACGCCACGGCGAGCTGGAATAAGTTTCAATTCAGACATCTTGACCTCCATTAGAGAGCGACTTCTTCTTCAGCGACAAAATTCCAAACTAAGCCGTTGTCGTGTCCAGTGATTTCAATATAGCCAACGGCTTCGCCTTCTTCGCCAAGTACGAAAGCTGGGCACTTAACAACTTTGTTATCAGATTCGCAAGGTCCCATTGTGTTAAATGGCACATCTGGGCCAGAAACCAATCCGTTTGATGCCCAGACCCCATTGTCTGCAACAAAGGATTCAACAACTTCGGCACTTACTTCGCTGGCTAGGGCGCCGCATGCCACGGTTGCTACGCGGTACTGCACATCATTTACTACCAAATCAGATTCTTGTCGGATAAATGGCTTTGCACCTTCGGAATAACTTGCACACTCCACCGTGACACTTGCTTCGTCCACTGGGGGCATATCTTCATAGGCGATGCTAGGAGCAACAGAGGTTGGAGTCGCGTTCTCATCTGAGATGCTGGCAGCAGGATTTTGTTCGGAACAAGCGGCAAGTGTCAGCGCAACGAAAACACTCGGAATCAAAACGCGAAGTTTCATACTTTTAGCCTACGTGCGCCACGCACATAGGCGGGTTAGCCACACGCCTTGGGATGCCGATGAGTTCGTCTGAGGCGTCCAGTACATTCAGGTTATGGATTCACGCTTTGCAAACCCTGGAGATGTTGGCCAGTTCTTGCATTATGGGGGATCCGGTGGAACTCACGAACTTGATCATGATTTTGTCATTGTCGACGTCGAGACCTCTGGGTTAGATCCAGCGGCGGGTGCACGAGTGATCGAGATTGCGGCAGTTCGAATAAATCAAGCTGGCGAAATTTTGGATTCGATGTCCACTTTAGTCAACCCCGAAGATGGAAATACTGGTGCCGATTGGATCCACGGCATCAGCGCAGACATGGTCCAAAATGCACCAACTTTTGATCAAGTCTTTAATGATCTAGCCCGAGTTATGGACAATGCTATTTTTGTCGCCCATCATGCCAAGTTTGACGAAGGATTTGTAGCTGCAGAAGCACAACTAGCTGGAGCCAAGCTGTTAACCATGCCAGCTATCTGCACGTACTGGTTGGCCAGGAACACGGTAAAGGGAACGGACAATTTCAAGTTGGGGACTTTGGCTAACCATTTTGAAATCTCCCAAGAAAGCGCTCACACTGCACTCGATGATGCAAAGGTCGTGGCGCAGATGCTTCCATTAATGCTTTCAAATTACAAGGCATTAACGTATTTCACTCAGCCAACTGAGCAACCAAGAATTGGTAGCAGTTCCGCATTGATGCCTCGATAGATATTGAAGCGATCTAGTTGATACTTACAGATCCATTAGGGGTTTGGAAAGTAACTGAGGTTAATCCGATCTCTTCGTCTTCAACCCAAGTCAATGCGATATCGTCGAGCAGAGCCTCAGGCGCATCACCTAGCCATGAAGTTAATGAATCTCGGTCACCACTTAGTGAAAACTCTGTGATGGTTACTAATTCGGTTCCACCGACGCTTGGGTGAGCGCCCATGTCATCCCACTTTATAAAGAAAGGCAGGATTGGCTCGCTGATTAGATCAATAACACCGATCTGCTGCCAAGTTAAATCGGCGCCACCCGGGCGCACCCGATGTCCAGGTCCAGCCGGACGTCCAATTCGGGCTTCCAGGGGAGCAACATCGTCAACGCGAACTGCCCAACCCATCCAGCCACCGCCAGCTTCAGCGCGATTGCGTACCGCTTGTCCAAAGGGAACCGTCTCGGCAACCGGGTGGTCTAGTGGCGCAACAATTTCGATGTATTGGCCTGATGCCATTGGCAAAATAAAGTTTCGGGTGCCAGCACGTGGATGCTTACCACCATCAATAAATGCAACGCCCAACTCGGCGCCAAGGCGCTGTACTGTGTCCGCAAGTTCGGCATTCGTGACGGCGTAGGCGACATGATCAAGCTGCATGTGAAAACTTTGGCACAACCGGGACGAGTCCGCAGCACCGGGGTCAGGTTTTGGGTACGACACGCTGGGCGTGTCATTACCAAGGTTGTGGGCATTTGTTGTCTAGATTTTCGTTAAGCACCCAGAGGGACGGCGGAGGGGAAGCCACCCGAACTCTGGGTGCGCTTTTGTGTCCAAAATCCTTGCCAATTCACAGCCAAAAACAACGCACAATTAGTTTTTCGATGTGGATATGCAAGAGTGATAAATGCAGGCTTTGGCCATGCATAATTCAAACGAGCAGCAAAACGCAGACGCATCACTAGATCTGCCAGCACCTTCGCTCAGTGCCAAGCAAGCTAAACAACGAGATAACCAACTAGCAAAGGTGGCCCAAGCTTTTGCAGAAGCTGTCGAGACCGATGCATTCTCAGCCCGCAGCGATCTGGTTGGGAACATATTTGATCGGCTCCAGGTTGAATCAGATTTAACTTGGCAAGAGCATGCCCAACTATGCGTTGGCCTTTGCGACATTCGCACTCGAGATGGTCTGCTGCGAATGTTCCACGATTCTCCTGGGTTACGAGAGCAGCTTCTTACCCATTTGATTCGTGAGTTGGGTAGAGCGAAAGATGAATACTCAGCTCCGCTAGCTACCGTTTACGCCGGCATTGCCTGGCTTGACGGCAAAACCCAAGTTACGCGAGAAGCTGTTGATCATGCGCTACACATTGACT
>CANKTT010000066.1 GCA_947486505.1 Actinomycetota bacterium
CGGCACAAAAGTCATTAACTCATCAAGGGTTGCTTTCGGATGAGCAAGTAGGTGAGAGGCTGCTGCAACAACTTCGCGCAGGTTGTGAGGCGGCATGTTTGTTGCCATACCAACGGCAATACCAGAAGCTCCATTAACCAACAGATTGGGAATTGCAGAGGGCAAAACAGTGGGTTCAAGCTCGCGACCATCGTAGTTAGGCGCAAAGTCAACAGTGTCTTCATCGATCGAATCCACCATTGCACTTGCTGAGCTGGCTAAGCGGGCTTCGGTGTAACGATAGGCGGCTGGGCCTTCATCGAGTGAACCAAAGTTTCCGTGCCCATCAACGAACGGCAGTCGAAGTGACCAGGATTGCGCCATGCGAACTAGGGCGTCGTAAATCGCGCTATCGCCATGCGGATGAAGCTTGCCCATAACTTCACCAACAACGCGCGCACTCTTTACATGACCTTTGTCAGATCGCAATCCCATTGCAGCCATAGTGTGCAAAATTCTGCGTTGCACCGGTTTTAAACCATCACGAGCATCAGGTAGGGCACGGGAATAGATTACGGAGTAGGCATATTCTAAAAATGAATCTTGCATTTCATTAGCAACATCGATATCTACAATTCGACCCGCATTATGTGCAGGTTTCGATGGTGTGGTTTTAGCCATAGTTAAACGAATTCCTTGCTACCGATGAGTAAAAGATTCTTATTGATCATTCGGACGATGGCCGAACAAGATGTCATCCCAAGAAGGGGAGTCATCTGTTGCAACAGCTGGCTCTGGATTCCTTGCAACTGGAGTGGCAACCGGCATTGGTACTGGCATCGTTGGATGTCCTGGACCAGCCCATGCAGGTGGCTCAAGTTCTTCATCTTCTGGTTGGGAGACAGTAGGTAGTCCAACCAGACGGGGCTTAGTGTCCTCAGTCTTTGCAGCAGACGCGTTTGCACCAGCAGCTTCGTCGAATAACCAGCGAGCTTCGTCATCCAGTGCAACGACACTCTTGGCTAACGGATCATAAATCCAACTTGCGATTCCGCCACCGCTTCCGCTAGCCCAAGAAACTGTTACGGTCCATCGCGCGTCATCGCGCCGGTAAGAATCCCAAACTAAAGTCAAAGTATCAACACCACGATTGGCAAGTTGGCCCGTTGCCAATTCGCCAAGCACAACTTCGCCGTGTGGTCGACGAACTAAAGTTTCGGAAGCGCGTTTTGCCATGTATGAGCGCTCGGCTAAAACTGGACCGGCATATCTTTCAATGCGCGCAGAATCTATGCCAGCTTCAGAGGCGATTGCTTGGGCGGTTTCACCGCGGCGAATTCGAGTTTGAATGTCGCGTGGCGAGATTCCCGACTCGGTTGTGGTGACGGAGGCGGTGTCGTTGGTGTTTATGCTGCGGCGGATGTGATCATCGACGGCTACTGCAAATTCACTGCCATCTTCGTCCATGAAAATAAGTTCGAGGTTATCCTCGGAGCGCCCGACAAAAATTAGCTCTTTCATGGCCACCTTTTCTATTGCTTATGCCCCTCTAGTTTCGCGGAAAATCCAATAAAATCGGGGTTATTGTGGGGTGTGTCGCGTAGCAGCGAGGCGAGGCAGGACAATAGCAACGTGACCTCACCACCATTGAACCCAACTTCTGCCGCCTTTGAAACACTGATTAGCGAACCCAATTTGGCACTTGCCATGAGTATCGCAGCCGGAGCAGGTCAATTGCTTTTGGATAGACCAGAGGACTTGCAAGTCCAAACAAAATCAACGGCAACTGACGTGGTAACACTTATGGACCAAAGTGCTGAGGCATATATCGTCGCTGAACTTGGTAAACATCGACCAGACGACGCGATCTTGGGTGAAGAAGGGGCCAATCAGCTAGGTTCTTCAGGCCTGCAATGGGTGATCGATCCGCTCGATGGCACAGTGAATTACCTTCATAAAGTTCCGCTGTGGTGTGTTTCGATCGGATTAATCGAAGAAAATACTGGACTAGCGTTAGCCGGTGTGGTCTACGTGCCAGTTATGGATCAGATGTATATCTCTAGTCGAGGTTTAGGCTCATGGGTAATTGATAAGGGTACGCAGCGGGAACTTAAGGTTTCCGACTGCACCGAACTAAGTCAGGCTCTGATGGGAACTGGTTTTGGATATTCCAGCACTCGGCGAGCCAGTCAAGCTCGGGTCTTGCAAGCAGTGCTGCCAAATGTTGCCGACATCCGCAGACTAGGTTCCTGCGCAGTTGATTTGTGCCTAGTTGCTGACGGAGTTCTCGATGGGTATTACGAGCGAGGCGTAAATGCGTGGGACCATGCAGCCGGAGAATTGATTGCTCGCGAAGCCGGCGCAATTTCAAGTGGCCTATTTGGTAATCCAATCGGCAACGATATGGTTGTGGTTGCAAATCCCGCGATTCATGGTGCCTTAGTTGCAATACTTGAAGCCAACCAAGCAGATCGGGATTAACGTGGCGATTTATTCATTTGGAGACAAAGCTCCAAACATCCACCCAAGCGCGTTTGTGCATCCTGAAGCAGTGATCATCGGGGACGTTTCAGTTGGCGAGATGTCATTCATCGGTCCATGTGCCGTGTTACGTGGTGATTCGAGTCGGATTGAAATCGGCGCTCGCACTTCAATTCAAGATGGCTCAGTCATCCATTGCACTGCCGAACTTCCAACCATCGTTGGTGATGAGTGCACTGTAGGACACAATGCACATCTGGAAGGTTGCACAGTTCAAAGTGGCGCACTTGTTGGTTCAGGATCGTTAGTTCTCCACAATGCAATTATTGAAACTGGCGCATTGGTAGCGGCTGGAGCCGTAGTTCTTGGAGGAATGGTGGTTCCTAGTGGCGCGTTAGCAGTTGGTGTGCCAGCCAAGATAAAAGAAGGTGCGGCAGATCCGGAAACTATCGCGTACAGCATAAAAACTTATACCGAAAATGCACGCAGATATCCCTTAGAAATGAAAAGAATCAATTAACCTAGGGGCGGTGCTCAACGAGGGTACCCAATGAAGTAAATTCCGACACGTCGGTACAAACCTTCATGACGAAATTGCTAGGAGATTTAGCTAGAAATGGCAACAGACTATGACGCCCCGAGAAAGACGGACGAAGAGGAAAACGAGGAAAGCCTCGAAAACCTAAAAGCCCAGCATGCCTCGAAGGTTAGTTCTAGTGTCGATGCCGACGAAGCAGATCTCAATGAGTCCCTTGAACTTCCGGGCGCTGACCTATCTGATGAATCAATCACGGTCATGGTTATTCCAAAGCAGGCTGATGAATTCACTTGCTCTCGTTGTTTCTTGGTTCACCACCGCAGCACTTTGGCTAAGGAAGTTAAGGGCCAGCCAGTTTGTTCCGAGTGCGCCTAAAACGTTTTTAGGTCCTTTTAGTCTTACCTAAAGTTTGAGTTGCGCAGACATGGCATTCGTCAAGGCTGCAATTAACACGTCTGGGTTTCGCGTAGATACCTGCCAATAAGGGTGCGGATCCTGGGGGTCAGTCACTTCAATTATTACCGAATGCTTAATCCCGCCACGTAGTTGAAAATGGGCATTTGAATTTGCATCCGTAGATCTTGCCCGACGAGATTGCTGCGCATCAAGCGTTTTAATCTTTCCTACATATTTAAGTGGCAGTCGAGCGCGACCAGCGCGAAAATTCAGTTCATCTACTTGGATTAGCGGCGTATTGACGACAAGCCCGATTGCCACGGCAAATGTTGTGGCAATCGCAACTATGAATCCAAGCTCCTTGCCATATGCCTGTGCGTATGCAATGCCAAGTGACGACGTCATTATGAATGCAAATACCCACATGCCAAGTGAAGGCCAAAGCCGTTCTTGGTAAACCGGAGTCTTGCCGTCGACACCCTCGGTAGTCATTTAACAACTCACTTTGCGGTTACGGGTCACTGCTTCAAATTCAACTTAGTAGAAACGATACCCTAAAGAACATGGAACGAATTGGTCGCGAAATTCACCCGCTCAGTATTCCAGGTGATGCCAAAGTCCCACAGCGTCACGCCGATGCTCCACAACCAGGTGAAGTAATAGCGAGTCATTACAAGAACTGTTTTGGCTGTGGCATTGATCACCCAACCGGACTTCACATCCAAATTGAAGCCGGCGATGGGATGACGACGCGTGCAGTATTTGAAGTTACTGAACATCACCAGGGTGCGCCAGGCATCGCTCACGGTGGAATTTTGTCCTTGGCTTTTGATGAATCACTTGGTGCAACTAATTGGTTGATTCGAGCGCCCGCTGTGACCGCTCACCTTGAAGTTTCATACAGGTTGCCAGTACCAGTTGGTACCCGGGTTTACATTCAAGCCACCATGCAAGCGATCAGCGGCCGTAAGATTTGGTCAACAGCTGAAGGAAGATTGAATTCCCCGGATGGACCGCTGGCCGTTGAGGCTGGTTCGCTATACATGCAAGTTCCAATTGATCACTTCCTTAAGCACGGACGTCAACAAGATCTTGCGAATGCAGCAAGCGATGCAAATGCTTTGAATTATGTAAAGAAGTTAGACATTGCGCCATGAGTAAAGTCAACATTGAATTCAAGTTACTTCACGAGTTAGCCCAGGCACCAAGGTATGCGCATGCCGGTGACGCTGGCGCGGACTTGGTTTGTATTGAAGATGTGAACCTTGCACCAGGGGAGCGGAAGTTAGTTTCAACTGGTGTGGCGATTGCATTGCCCATAGGTTACGTCGGATTAGTTCATCCGCGTTCAGGTCTGGCAACTAATCACGGCATTGGAATAGTTAACACTCCGGGCACAATTGATTCTGGATATCGGGGAGAACTAAAGGTTTGTCTGATCAATTTAGATCCAACCCAATCTGTGAGCCTGCCTGCAGGAAGTCGAATCGCACAGCTCGTGATCCAAGAGGTTACGACCGCACTGTTTACACAAGTGCAGGATCTTGATGAGACCGAAAGAAGCGACAACGGCTTCGGTTCAACAGGTGTTTCATCGTGACTGAAGGGCCATCTGACTTCAGTAATGAAATTGACATCAGTGCCATGCTCGATCTTGGTGCATTACTCGTTCCCAACATCCCTGGTCTTGAAGTGCACTTAGACCTGGATCCCAGATCTGGAATTGGAAAATCTGTTTCCCTACATCTCAACATGACGATTGCCGAAGTTCAGGTTTTTGCTGCTGCGGTGAATGAGGATTCATGGGCAGGTATGCGAGATGCAATTGCTTCAGGACTGCGCGAACAGAAAGTGGATTGCACATTAGAAATGGGCAAATTCGGAACCGAAATCCATGCTGTAATGCCGACAGTCGACCTAGATGGAAATGTTCACATACAACCTGTGCGCTTCGTAGGAGTTCGGGGAACACGTTGGCTAGTTCGAGTTGTTATCAGTGGTGATGGAGCTTTGCCGAATAACATGCAAAGGACTGATGGCGTTAGTGAGATTGACTCAGTAATTGCAAAGTTGGTAATCAATCGCGGCGAATCGCCACTGCCTCCGGGTGAGCGACTAATACTCCGAAGCCCCAAGGTGAATAACGAAGGTCCCGCGGAATCGATTGATAGCGATTGCAGTGGAGATTTCGATTTTGGAAGTTTTCACGTACGCCTCTGAGGGTGGATGAAAAATATTAGAAGTTAACTGGATACAGTTATAACGTGAATACCGCGGCTTCGGATCCAAACGAAGAAGACATCGTTTCTGAAATAAAGGACGACTCAGAGCTACTGGCGTCCGCGCTAGGTGGCTGGGCTGGCGTAATCGACTCGGGGCTACCTTTCGTGGTTTTTACTGTTGCTTACTTAGTTACAGATAGAGACCTGGAGACTACGCTCTACGCCTCGCTCGGAACTGCAGCAGTCCTTGCACTAGTTCGCTTGGTTCGGCGCCAATCCTTGTTGCAGGTATTCTCTGGCCTAATAGGTATCGCAATCGCGGCATTCTTGGCGCAGCGAACCGGGAATGCTGAGGATTTCTTTCTACCTGGAATTATCACCAATGCGGTTTACGCTGGTGCGTGTTTGATAAGTATTGCCGTCCACAAGCCATTGCTTGGCTACGTCATTGAAACGATGCGCGGTCGGGACACGTCATGGGTCAGGGATCCAGAGGCGCATCGCTTGTTCAGCACAATTACTTGGTTGTGGACTTTGATCTTTGGGGTTCGGGTTGCGCTAATGTTTCCGCTCTACCTACTGGGACAAACTGCTGCGCTTGGCACATTAAAGATTCTGCTTGGTTACCCACTGTTTGCGCTGGGTATTTTCGTTACATTCAGACTGTTGGCTAGGGCAAAGAAAGACGCTGAAGCCAACAATGACTGATCTTGATGTAGTGAAGATTGGCGATGTTGTTGAGTTGCTTGTAGACAAAGTAGCCAACGGTGGGTTCTGCATTGCTCGATATAACGGCCAGGTAGTTTTTCTTCGCCACGGGATTCCTGGTGAAACCGTAAGAGCAGAGATAACCGACATCAGCAAGAAGTTTCTGCGAGCTGATGTAGTTGAGGTAATCGATGGTAGCGAGCATCGCGTAACTGCGCCTTGCTCCTATGCGGGAGCCTGTGGAGGCTGTGACTGGCAGCACGTCAGTATCGCGCTTCAACGCAAACTCAAAAGCGAAGTAGTTCGTGAGCAGCTATCGCATTTGGGCGGCATAACGCATGTCAACGGAAAACCGATTGCTGACTTTGAAGTTATCGCTCTATCTCCGAATGAAGATGGCTTGCGCTGGCGAACTCGCAATCGATATGCACGCATTGGCGATGTATCGGTAGGCATGAAGATGCCACGATCTCACACAGTTATTGAAATCGATGATTGCTTAATTGCAGTTGAAGGTTCCGTTTCGCTGGCCCAAGAAAAAGTTCACATCGGTCGTGGTGACATAAGTACAGCGCAAAGTTCTACCGGGCAACATGTAGTCGTTGATCAACGCGGTGGGCCTTGGCTTGATGAAACCGTAGGTGAACGAAGTTGGCGAATCCACGCGGGATCATTTTGGCAAGTACATAAAGATGCACCAACAGTTTTTGTAGATACAGTTCGACGTTTTGCAAATTTAAAGCCAGGCGAGAAGGCACTCGATTTATATGCTGGGGCAGGGTTGTTTGCAGCCAGCATCGCGGCTGACGTGACCGAATCAGGTGAAGTAGTCGCAGTTGAATCTGTCATTGACTCGATGCGTGATGCGCGCCGTTCGTGTAGTGACTTACCGCAAATGGATTTGATTACCGCTGATGTTTCAAAGTGGATTACCCAAATCGACGAAGACTTTCAAGTTGTAATCTTGGATCCACCGCGGGCTGGAGCAGGCCTAGAAGTGATTACTGAGTTGGATCGCATAGCTAAGCGATCAATCATTTACGTAGCTTGCGAACCAAGCGCCCTTGGTCGAGATGCCAAATACTTGGCGGAC
>CANKTT010000067.1 GCA_947486505.1 Actinomycetota bacterium
GAAATAGAACATACGTTCGATTAGAACACTTGTTCGAATCTAGCGGGTAGACCACCAGGTCGGCAAGTCCGGGCAAACTGCCCAGACGATACGAAAATCAAGGAGAAAACCATGGCTCTAGTAACTGCATCTGCAGCACTTCCTGTACAGCGAGCCGCTGTCCGTTCCATATCTTCGGCTAAATCTGCAGCCCCGGCTAACTCAGCAGCTCCGGTTAAATCAGCAATGCCTGCAAGATCAACAACCCCAGCCAATGCTGGCCTGAGGCTAACTGTTCGCGGTCGACGAGTGGTGGCTTTACTTGCCCTGCTACCAATCGTCATCGCGTTCGTATTAATAGGTACTCGCGCAGCCCAAGCTGACGCTTCCGGCCCAAGCACTGCAGTTATAAAGGTCGAAGCTGGTCAAAGTCTTTGGGATGTTGCTGTTGCAGTAGCTCCAAATGAAGATCCACGTTCAACTATTTGGACCATAAAGGCTCTGAACGGATTAGAAACCAGCGAAATTCAAGCTGGCCAAGGGTTAATAGTTCCCGTAAATTAAACGTACTGCCGATTTTTTCAAGATGCGCACGTTCTTTTAGTTTGTAGCGATCAGCGTTCTGATCTAAGTCTTGTAGCACTTCCGGATAGATGAGTTTCGCTAGCAAATATCATTCGCTCTAAAAAATGCACTCGAAAGAACCACATTCCTCACTTGTTGGGTAATAGTCTGACTATCACCACCGATGTCAAGGAGTGTCATGTCACAGAGTTCAGCAACCGAATCAACACCCACGCTAAAGCGAGAGTTCTCACTTTGGACGTCCTTTGCATTCGCATTTGCCTTTATCTCACCAATCGTCGCGCTTTACGGAATTTTTGGTCTTTCATATTCAGTAGCTGGACCAAGTTTCTGGTGGAACTTTATTCTCGTCTTTTTAGGTCAACTACTGGTAGCAATGGTTTTTGCTGAACTGGTGTCGGTCTGGCCGATTGAGGGTTCGATTTATCAGTGGACCACGCGTCTCATGGGACAAGGGTTTGGTTGGATGGCCGGTTGGTTTTACATGTGGACCTTGGTTGTTGCTATGGCGACAGTTGCTATTGGTGCTGGTGGTTTCGTTGGGCGAGTAATCGGTATTGATCCAACAGCGACTGCAATTTCTATCCGCGGATTGTCAGTTACTAATCAAGTAGTGGTCGGCCTTGTAATTCTTGCTCTTGGAACGGTAGCCAACATCACTGGGCGAGGTGTCCTAAAAGTATTAATGACTGGGTCCATCATTGCTGAGGTTATTGGTTCGCTTGGCCTTGGCATTTTGCTTCTTGTTGGTCACAGAAACAATCCGGTCAGCGTTTTGACTGATGGTTTCAGCACAGATGGTTATTTAAGTTTGTCCGGTCCATTTCTAGTAACTATGGCATTCGTCGGATTTAGTTTCGTAGGATTTGAAAGTGCTGGATCAATTGCAGAGGAAGTCAGAAATCCTCGTAAGAATGTTCCAAAAGCTGTAATTTTTTCAATCGTATTCGTAGCACTGGTCGTAATCTTTACCGCATTCTCATTAATCATTTCGATTCCACCAGATATTGCTGCCAATAGCGCCGATCCGGTTTATGACACTTTGAATCTCTTGCTTGGTTCTGGTGTGGCTAAATTCGCATTGATACTCTTCACAATTGGCTTCTTGGCTTCTTTCTTGGCGCTACAAACTTCAGCCTCAAGACTCATCTGGGCTTACTCACGTGACAAGGCGTTGCCAGGACATGAATCATTGAGCAAGTTAAGTTCTAGTCAAAAGCAGCCAGTTAACGCCTTGCTACTTGCTACAACAATTGGCGCAATCATGATGATCTTGAGTCAAGTAACACCAAACTTCTACGCATTGATGATTAACTTCACCACGGGTGGATTCTTCCTGGCGTTCTTGTTCCCACTCGTTGGCGTTGCAATTGCCAGAGTAAAGAAGCAGTGGACACCTGGACCTTTCAATTTTGGAAAATTCAGCTCACTAATTTCGTTTGCGGCATTGGTATGGGCAATCTTCATGTTCCTAGACATCTCTTGGCCAAGAGCAGTATTTGAACAGCGTTTCCTTGACTGGTCGGTAGCTATCGCCGCACTTGGCTTATTAGTTATTGGCCTTGGGATCCATGCCACGGCACGCGGACGCATCACACTTGTTGATGTTGATGCGATGGATCACGACGAAAACGGATGACAGATTCGAAAGTGGCCGTTGTCACTGGCGCAGCCAGTGGCATCGGTGCTTGCGTTGTAGCTGAGTTAATGTCCAGAGGCTGGCAAGTTGCCGGACTTGACTTAAAGCCAGCGAAGGCGGATCTAAACATTGAATGTGATGTTTCTGATTTTGCGTCAGCTATAAACGCTCGAGATTTAGTACGCAAAGAACTTGGCGTAACTTCGGCCGTAGCAAGTGTGGCAGGGCATTACGAAATCATTCCGATCGTTGACATCACTGCGCAAAAATGGCAGCGAATGTTACATGTTCATCTTGGCGGAGCTTTTAATTTGGGCCAAGCTTTCTTGCCTGGCATGGTTGCCCAAAAGTCTGGCGCGTTCGTTGCAGTGACTTCTGAACTTGCAATTGGTGGCGGCGATCAAGATTCGCATTACGCTGCAGCCAAGGGAGGAATCATCGGCCTAGTGCGCAGCTTGGCCAGTGAGATGGCGCCGCATGGTGTTCGAGTAAATGCGGTAGCTCCGGGTCCAACGGACACTCCGCTGCTTTCGGCTGATTCACCCTGGCGCGCACCGGAATACCTTGAGACTTTGCCGATCCGCCGCTTAGCTTCGCCAGAAGAAATTGCCTTAACCACAGCCTTCTTAATCGAAGACGCAACCTTCTTGGTTGGCGAAATTATTTCACCTAACTCTGGAGCCGTGATCTAGATGGCAGCGCCAAGATTCGATGGAAAAATTGTTTTAGTAACTGGCGCAGCCCAAGGCATGGGCAAAACTATTGCGCAACATCTTGCATCCCTTGGTGCCCGAGTTGTTGTTAATGATCGCCAAATGGATGAACGCCTCACAAATCTGGCAACTGAAATTGGGGGATTTGCTGCGCCTGCAGACTTGTCGAAGTGGGATGAAATCGACGCCATGGTCAATGATGTAACAGAAAACTTTGGCGTAGTCGATGTTTTAGTTGCAAACCACGCATATATGACCATGCATGGTTTTCTAACTTACGATTCCCAGGATTGGTGGCAAGTTATAGACACCAACCTAGGTGGAACCTTTCATTTGATTCAAAAACTAGTTCCTGGCATGCGCACAACCGGAGCCGGACGAATTGTTGTCACTAGTTCGATTTGGGGCGTGACCGGTTGGCCACAGGCAACTGCTTACTCTGCCTCGAAAGCGGGCCTAATTAGCATGGTTAAAACTCTAGGCAGGGAACTAGCAAGTGAAGGCATAATCATTAATGCGATTGCGCCGGGAATCACGGACACGCCGCAACTACAAGTAGATGCGGATGCAGAAAACATCCCACTTGAGCAAATGCACGAGTTGTACGCAAAGGCAATTCCATTAGGACGAATCGGCCAGCCAATCGAAATTGCAAAAGTCGTGGCGTTCTTGGCTGATTTCAACATCAGCTCGATTGTTGGGCAAACAATTCAGGCAAACGGTGGGGAAGTGCGATCACGTGTGTAAGGTCAAATCATGAATCAGGAATTTGTCCCAGCTGCGCCTATAGCCTGGCCAGCCGGAAAAAAATCAGCCGCTAGTTTCACCTTTGACGTGGACGCAGAATCAGCGGTTTTGTTTTCAAGTCCAGGCAGCGAACATCGAGCTGGGGTGATGAGCCACCAGTCCTATGGACCACTCGTGGGTGTTCCAAGACTGTTGGACCTTTTGGATCGCGTTGGAATCAAAGCAACTTTTTTTGTTCCCGGTTACACCGCACTTAGGTATCCAAAGGTAGTTAAGGATATTGCTGCAGCTGGGCATGAAATTGCACACCACGGATTTATGCACGAGACGCTGGAAGGTGTCGATGTTGAGACTGAAACAAAATATTTAATCCGTGGCCTTGAAGCTCTCGAACAAGTGGCCGGAGTCAGGCCAGTTGGTTACCGCGCTCCGATGTGGGAACCAAGTTATGACACTGCGCGGATTTTGCATGAACACGGATTCTTGTATGACAGCACGATGATGGATGCCGATTATCCCTATGAGTATTACGTTGCAGATGGATCCTCGATTGTTGAGATTCCACTGCAATGGGCACTAGATGATTGGGAGCAGTATTGCTTTATCCCCGATGTTTCAGGGGTTGGGCTTATCGAAAGCCCGACCAAGGCAATTGAACTGTGGAAACTGGAATTTGAAGCAATGCACGAAATTGGTGGCTGCTTTGTGCTGACGAACCACCCATTCTTGAGTGGTCGCCCATCTCGCGCCAAAGCCCTTGAGGGATTCATTCGAGAAGTTGTCAGCGATGCATCTGTGTGGGTTACAACTCTTGAGAAAATTGCGCTACACGTGCGATCCCTTGGTTTGGAACCACGCAAGCTCCTGCCCCCGGTGGTTGAAAAAGAGTACCGAAGCAAATAGATCCGTAAGGCAGACGTGTCTAGACAAACCGGTCGCCAAATGGTGTTTTTGCTTGAAAAACCCATTAAAACCATTAAATTTGTTAAAAGATGTCCGTTTTTAAGGCCTAGATATCCCACATCTTGAGATATTCCCGCAGTAACGTAAACGAAGGTCCGCATCCCCGCGGCCTGCACGTCACTGTAATAGGAGTATTACATGTCAACACAACATGCCTCTGATGCTGAGCATCTGGCTAGTTTGGGATATAAATCTGAATTCAAGCGAGAGATGACCTTATGGCAAAACTTCTCACTTGGCTTCACGTATCTATCACCGGTTGTGGGTGTCTACAGCCTTTTTGCCCTAGCTCTAGCAGCTGGTGGCCCACCTATGTTCTGGTGGATCGCAATTTGTGGCATCGGCCAGTTCCTGGTCGCACTTGTATTTAGCGAAATTGTTTCGCAGTACCCAATCGCAGGTGGCGTTTACCCATGGGCTCGAAGGCTCTGGGGTAAGGGGTACGCCTGGATGACTGGTTGGGTCTATGGCTTTGCCTTGATCGCAACTATCGCTTCGGTTACTTACGGCGCAGGTCCATTTATCGCAGGCTTCCTGGGAATGGAATCTAGTCAGAACTTAACGATCATTTTGGCAATTGCTTTGATCTTGATCGTTACTGCAATCAACTTCGGTGGCACCAAACTGCTCGGTCGAGTTGCATTCTTTGGTTTCGTAGCTGAATTGGTTGGTGCATTGATTGTTGGCGGAGTTTTGCTAACAACTCATCGCGAGCAATCATTTGGCGTGGTTTTTGATTCTTCATTGATTACTGCTGGTGGCACAAGCTACACAACCGCATTCATGGGCGCAGCACTAATTGGTTTGTATCTTTACTACGGATTCGAAGCTTGTGGCGACGTTGCTGAAGAAGTTGAAAACCCAGGCATCGTGATTCCACAGGCAATGCGAATGACTCTTTACATCGGTGGCGCAGCATCCCTGTTCATCACTTATGCCTTGATCCTTTCGGTTGCTGACATTGGCGCAGTCATTAGCGGCGAGAATGCAGACCCAATTGGTCAGTCTTTGACTGAGGCATTTGGCGCTGGCGGTTCCCGTGCGATTATGGCGATCGTTGTTGTTTCATTCTTCTCATGTGCGTTGAGTTTGCAAGCCGCTGCTAGCCGCTTGATTTATTCATACGCACGCGACGGAATGATCTTTGCGCAAAAGTCATTATCCAAGATGAACCCAAAGACAGGCATGGCTCCGACTGCACTTGTTACCGCAGCAGCCTTGCCAATCATCTTTGTGTTGACTGACTTGTTCTTGCCAGGTGGCATCTTCCGCCTCGTGGCATTTGCATCCGTTGGTATCTATATCGCATTCCAGATGGTCGTGCTTGCCGCATTACGCGCTCGCATGAATGGCTGGACGCCAGCTGGTAAGTGGACCATGGGTGGATCCGGCATGCTGGTTAACATCTTGGCCCTTGCTTACGGCTTGTTTGCGATCTATTTGATGCTTAAGTCCTATGGCATCCCTGATGGAACCTTCGTCGATAACTACATCGTGCTTGTTGAAGTACTGATCGTTGTTGGCGTTGGTCTGGTCTACATGCTCGTAAGTGGTGCACATCGCAAGAGCGATGCTCCTGCTGGCGATGCGATGAAGAAGTAGTCAACAGCTCTCAATAACTAAAAACAACTGGCGCTTTCCTCAAAGGGGAGCGCCAGTTGTTTTTGTTTTAAAGATTAAGCAGCAAACGGATTTCGGATTCGCAGTTCCGTAAATTTTTCGAAACCTTTGTCAGCAGTGACAAATTCAGTAACGCCATTATCAATACAAATTGCTGCGACCTGTAAGTCAAATATATTTTGCCCAGACCTGCCTGACTCAGCACAGAGACGAGCAAAAGTCTTGAAGTCACCTGGCTTACTTCGAACCACTTTTGCACTTTTAGAGGTTAACCAGTTCTCTAACTGAGCTATTGCTTGTTCGGCAGTCGGTGAAGGCCCTGGCCTATTTATGCTTGTGGCCTGCGCAATAAATTCGAACATGACGACGTCTGTGAAAGCGACATCTTCTTGTTGACTGAGTAGCGTTTCTAAAGTTTTCTTAGCAACAGCATTATGTGGGGAAGTCACATTAAATGCGTATAGCAAAACGTTGGTATCAACGCCAATCATTAATCTTCCTCAACAGTCATGAAGTCGTTTGCCATCATGTCTAAATACATTTGATCGATAGCTACATCAGCGTCGTAATTCGGATCAACCGGCCCATGCCACAAGAACTCATCGGTTGGTTGCCAACGAGGTTGGGCGGCAAGCTTTTCAATCTCTGCTGCGAGTGCGCGCTCGATCAAACCTTTAAGTGTGATGTTGTGTAGCGCGCAGACTTTTTTTGCTTCCGCCATTAACGGATCTCTAATTTCAACTGTTGTTTTCATATCGCTCCCATTCCTTTTGAGCTTCTTCGTCGCTCATATGAATAACTGTGTTGATGTCTAGGTCCGCTAGCCATGGATGTAGGCCGCCGCCAGCAACGCTGAAGTCCGCATTGGGATCCCAGGGCTCTTTCGCGGCCACATCAATCTTCATAAACCCCAGAATAACATAAACCCATAATTATGGGTTTTGGATTCACACCCAATAAAATCAAGCCAAAAGCAGCAGCGCGAGCTGTGCAAAACCGGCCTGAAACCCAAAATCCCTGATCAAACCCGATTTCAAAGCTCAAAAACCACATCA
>CANKTT010000068.1 GCA_947486505.1 Actinomycetota bacterium
GCTTGGTCAACAAGTCTTGTTAAAGCTGAGATGCGTTCAAATGCTGATGCGAAACTGGGTTGGTATGTAATAGTGGGCACAATTCCAATTAGTGTTGCGGGCCTAGCATTCAAGTCATCTATCGAGACAACCGCGCGAAATCTATGGCTAGTTGCGGGGGCACTGATTTTCATGGGCATCCTCTTGGGTCTCGCAGATAGATTTGCCAAACACACCAAAGTTGAATCCGACATCAACACTAAAAGCGCTGTGTTGTTTGGGATTGGACAAGCACTTGCTTTGATTCCAGGTGTCTCTCGAAGTGGCGCGACGATCACAGCAGGCTTGGCCATGGGGTACAAGCGAGATGTGGTGGCACGGTATTCATTTCTGTTAGCAATTCCGGCAGTCTTTGCATCAGCAGCCTTAACGGCGGGGGACATTTCCAGTGATGAGTTTGTGAATTGGCCAGCCACTATCGTGGCGACAGCTGTAGCTTTCGTGGTTGGATACTTTGTAATTGCCAGTCTGATGAAGTATCTCCAGACCCGAACCTTCTTGCCATTCGTGATCTACCGAATATCGCTAGGAACGCTTTTGATCGTTTTGCTCGCTACCGGCGTACTTTCTGCCACCTAGTCAACCAGCTTTTCACAATAGTCTTTACTCATGGGAACTTTGCTGCTGATCCGCCATGGACGCACGGATGCAAATGCCACTGGTGTCTTAGCGGGACGTACCCCCGGAGTTGCGCTTGACGAAGTCGGTCGAACCACGACTCAAGCCCTAGCCAAACGACTCGAGGGCGTAAACATTGCAAGAGTGGTTTCCAGTCCGCTGGAACGAACTCGCGAGACCGCCCAGATTCTTTTTCAAGACCGACAGGAAGTCGAGATTGAGGATCGTCTATTGGAATGCGATTACGGTGACTGGCAAGGGGCAAAGCTAAGTGAGCTGGCCGTAAACGAGTTATGGCCGATTGTTCAGCAGCGTCCGGATGAAATGATTTTTCCCAATGGTGAGTCAATGAACGACATGTCATCGCGTGCCAGCACAGCCGCCCGCGAGTGGGATGCAAAACTCACCAGCGAGCACGGAGATAAAGTCGTGTGGGTTGCTGTAAGCCACGGTGACATTATTAAGGCAATCTGCGCTGATGCCATGGGATTACCGCTTAGAAAGTTTCAGTCGCTTCTTATCGAACCTGCGTCGGTTAGTGTCATTCATTATTCGGAAACGGGATCAGCTGTTTCAAAATTGAACGATACCGGCAGCGAGTGGTTGACCAAGTTAAATGAAGAGTCAATAAAGACTCCAACGCTCGGTGGCGAAAGTGGGAAGGATTAACGATGGCCCGCATAATTCATACTTTCGATAATCCACAACGATTTGTCGCAGGAACTGTTGGGGTTCCAGGTGAGCGCACCTTTTTCCTGCAGGCCCGGAGTGACCAACGTGTTGTGAGCGTGTCACTCGAGAAGCAACAAGTAGCTTTGTTGGCCGATCGCCTTACTGAGCTACTTGATCAAGTTGCTAGGGCTGAAGGAATCAACATTTCGTACTTCGGTCCAGCCGATCTCGAACCACTTGATAACCCAATCCAAGAGGAATTTAGAGTCGGTACGCTGGCGCTTGGGTGGAATACCGATAGCCAACAAGTGGTGATTGAGGCGCACGCATCATCGGAGAATTTCGAGGATGTTCCGGACTTAGAGGAAGATTCTGATTATGGTCCTGATGTATTGCGAGTTCGCCTAACCGGACCCATTGCAACAGCTTTCTGCACCCGCGCAATTGCTGTTGTTTCAGCGGGACGTCCACCGTGCCCATTGTGTACTGAACCACTTGATCAGCAAGGCCACATCTGCCCGAGAGCAAATGGCTACCTCAGGCGGGGTTAGTACTGGTTAAAAGACTGGCCAAGGTACGGCCGGCCAATGTGGACTCGGGCTGGGCAAGACCTTTAGTGCGAGCAGTTCATCTAGACGCTTTGTTAAAGCGACGATCTCTGATGCCTCAAGAAGTTCTTCAAGTTCGCTTCCTGGAATCTTTAGCCGAAATGCTTCTAAGTCCGCCAAGAGAGATTCAGGGATACTTTGCCCAATCCAACCCCACAAGACAGTGCGCAACTTATCTTCATCGCTAAAAGTAACCCCGTGATCGATGCCAAATGTTTCGCCAGAATCATCTGTAAGTAGGTGACCGGCTTTACGATCTGCATTGTTTATAAGCGCATCAAAGATTGCAATTTGCTTGAGACGAGGTGAATCTTCATGTGCCAGGGTGACATGATCACCTTCTTCATCGATACCGCTCATAATGGTCAACCACCCCTGGGGAACTTCATTGGGCGAAAAGATGTCAACTGTTGTCGGCTCAGCATCAATCCACTTTTGAAACGAACCAATCCCATATGGACCTTCGTAGATAACGGTCGGTGGCACAACATTCCAACCAAGCAGTTCACTCGTCACGAAAGCAGCACGCTCCCGTAAGTGAAGCGTGTGATCTGGAAAATCCCATAGTGGACGTTCCCCTGAACGAGGTTTGTATATGAAGCGGCCGTTGTTGCTTTCAACCACAAGTGTCGAGTTTGATGCATTAACCATTTGGCCAACTACAGAGACGTCCTCAATTTTGATGATCGGGAAATTGATGTCCGACGAATTAGCATCAGGCATGTTGAACTCAGTCACGTTAAATAACGCCCAAGAGGGCATCGACTGCAGTTGAAACTGAAGCGGTTGGTTCGCTGGCATTGCCTGACAAAGTTTCGGCAGCCCACTTGTCTACTATTTCGATTGCTCCAGGAGTATCAAGATCATTGCCAATTTTGGACACCATGTCAGTTATAGGGCTCGTAGCGCCCAGTTTCGACTTGAACGCTTGGCGCCAGGCTTCTAGTCGCTGATTTGCTAGTTCGAGCTCAGAATCAAACCATTCCCAATCACTTCGGTAATGATGCGACAAAAGCACCATCCGAATTGCCATCGGGTCAGTACCAGATGCGCGTAGTTTCGAAACAAAGACTAAGTTACCCAGCGATTTGCTCATTTTTTCACCATCGAGTGAAACCATTCCGGCGTGCATGAATGCTTGCGCAAATGGAGCTGCGCCAGTCAGCGACTCCGCGTGAGCTGCGCTCATTTCGTGATGTGGGAATTTCAGGTCGCTACCGCCGCCTTGCACTGTTATCTGCGGTCCCAAGAAATACGTGGCAATGGCAGAACACTCAATGTGCCAGCCTGGCCTGCCAGGACCAAGTTCGGATGGCCAAGACGGATCATCACCTTGCTGGCCGCGCCACAGTAAGGCATCGAATGGATTGCGCTTACCTGGTCGCTGTGGATCGCCGCCACGTTGAGCAAAGATGTCGAGCATTTCGGATGGTGATAAATGACAAATAGAGCCTAATAAGTCTGTAGTGGTCATGTCGAAGTACAAGTCTGTATCGACTTGATATGCAACATCTGAGTCATTGAGCTTCACTACGCTCTGCTCAATCAACTCCATCGCTTCCACCACTCCGACATAATTCGCAGGAGGAATTACCCGCAGTGCCTCCATGTCAGTTTTAAACAGCAGGGTCTGTTCAATGGCAATTTCTTGCCAGGGACGACCTGTTAATTTCGCGCGCTTTAACAGTGGATCATCTATGTCAGTAATATTCTGTGCGTAATCCACCTCAGCGCCGATAGCGCGCCAAAACCGCTGCAAGGTATCAAAGGCCACGTACGTCGCTGCATGGCCCATGTGGGTTGCGTCATATGGCGTGATGCCGCAGACGTATAACTTAACCTCGCCTGATGTTGGAAGCGACTTTAGGTTTGCAGACTTAGAGTCGAAGACCTGAAAATCAGAAACTGAGGCATCTATCCGTGGTACTTCGACCTGGCTCCACGGCTGCATGAGTTAATTCTACGAGGGGAACTAGTGCAGCAACCTCCGGTAAGTGCTACAAAATGTTGCGCGTTAAGGTTCGCGCCGCCGTAAGTAGCGCTCGAATTCCCGTGCGATTGCCTCGCCGGTTGCTTCCGGAAGCTCAGCAGTGTCTTGCGTCTCCTCCAGAGACCTAACGTATTCCAAGATTTCTTCATCATCTGTTGAAAGTTCGTCGACGCCAAGTTGCCAAGCTCGAGATTCTTCGACGAGTTCATCCACTGGTATCGCAGTATCCAAAAGGTCTTCCAGGCCCCGAATCAATGCCAAAGTTGCCTTAGGGCATGGCGGTGATGAAACGTAATGAGGCAGAGCGGCCCAGAGTGCAACTGACGGAATGCCCTGCACTTCGAATTCAGACTGGAGGATTCCTAAAATTCCAGTCGGACCTTCATATTTTGAAGATTCGAATCCAGACATTGTTTGCAGTCGCTTATTCGACGTTGTGCCACTTACGGGAATGGGCCTGGTGTGAGCCACATCGGCAAGCAGCGCGCCAAGTGTTATGAGAACGGTGTTTTGATCCTTTTCAATGTGTGCCAAAATCTCGGAACAAAACTGCTTCCATTTCATACTTGGCTCAACGCCATGCACAAGAAATATCTTGGTGTCTGGCAAAGTATCAGTGGACGCTCTGAAAATTGTCGTACCAGGCCACGCAACTTCACGATCGCCAGATAGCCCAATGCTCACTTCAGGACGATTGAATTGATAGTCGTAGTAATCATCACCAGGCAGATCAACAATCTCCTCAGACTGCCAAACATCTAAGAGATGCTCAAGGGCATCAGTTGCGGATTGGCCGGCATCGTTCCAGCCACCGAAAGCTGCAATGACAATGGTTGTGTTTCTTGGGAAGGTTTGATCCAGCTCCAAGCACAACACCCCATTTCTAACGAATGCCACCAGTTTAGGTCCTCATCTAGCGAAAGGTTCAGTGAGATTGGGATATCTGAAACAATGGCCTAATGGATTCCGTAGATGTCGTTAGCACTGCCAAGGCCGCCGGGTTTGTCGTAGGTGATCGGGTTCAGTTAACTGATACAAAAGCCCGCAAGCACACAATTGTGTTGGAAGCAGGTAGGGAATTTCACACAAATCACGGCGCTGTTAAGCATGATGATTTGATCGGACTTAGCGAGGGTTCCACCGTAACTTCGACAGGAAATATGGTCTATCTGGCGTTACGACCACTGTTACTTGATTTCGTGTTGAGCATGCCTCGCGGAGCAGCGGTCGTTTATCCCAAAGATGCCGCAGCAATTGTTGGGCTTGCCGACGTCTTCCCAGGCTGCGTAGTGGTAGAGGCGGGCGTAGGTTCCGGGGCGCTTTCGTGCTCGCTACTGCGCGCGATTGGCCACATTGGATACCTCTACAGTTTCGAACGACGTGAAGATTTCGCCAAAATCGCAAAAAAGAACGTAACCAACTTTTTCGGATCTGAGCCAGCCAATTGGCAAGTCACACTCGGTGACTTGCAGGACCAGGTAACAGCTTTGCCAGAAGCCAGTGTCGATCGGGTAGTACTAGACATGTTGGCTCCGTGGGAGTGCATTGATTCCATTGCGAGAGTGCTTCGTCCTGGAGGTGTAGTCATTGCCTACGTCGCAACCACTACACAGATGTCAAGATTTGTAGAAGATTTGCGCCTCGATAAACGCTGGACAAATCCAGAGGGTCAGGAACTAATAGCTCGTCCGTGGCACCTTGAGGGTCTTGCAGTTCGTCCAAATCACCGTATGCAGGGTCATACCGGGTTCTTGGTAACAGCCAGACGTTTGGCACCCGGAGTAGTACTTCCGGCTCGTCGAATTCGCCCAACGAAAGGCGGATTAGATACTGTTGCTGAAGAGACCGCGAGTGCGGTAGCGAGTGTCAGTGAGGTGTTGACGGATGACTGAAGCACCTAGCGCTGACCAGATCCGCGCGCTTAACACTCGAATCGATGACTTGTCCGAGTCCAACACAAAGTTAACTGCAACGCTTCGAGAAGCGCGCGAGCAAATCATTGGGCTGAAAGAAGAAGTAGACCGGTTAAGTGCTCCACCTAATGGATACGCAATTTACTTGGGCCCAGCTGCCGATGAACTTGTCGATGTGACCATCAACGGTCGAAAAATGCGAGTAGCGATGGCGCCAGAAGTTGATCGGGAAACATTGCGACCTGGTCAAGAAGTAATTCTGAATGAATCAATGAATGTCGTTGTCGCAGGAACGTTTAACGATCAAGGCGAAATTGTTGTTTTTCAAGAAGTTCTTGAAGATGGCTTACGGGCTATCGTTTCGGGTCGCAGTGACGAAGAGCGGGTAATTCACTTAGCAGCACCGCTGCGTGACATCCCACTTCGCTCCGGTGACAGTTTGCTTGCTGACATGAAAGCTGGCTACGCCTTTGAGCGGATTGCCAAATCTGAAGTTGAAGATTTAGTTCTGGAGGAAGTGCCAGACATTAACTACGAAGACATCGGTGGCCTCCGTGATCAGATCAACACAATTAGAGATGCAGTTGAACTGCCTTTCTTGCATCCTGAACTCTTCAAGGAATATGAACTAAAGCCACCAAAAGGAATCTTGTTGTATGGCCCGCCGGGCTGCGGTAAGACCTTAATCGCAAAGGCAGTAGCCAATTCGCTTGCCAAAAAAGTTTCAGAGATTTCGGGCATTGGTGAGGGTAGAAGTTATTTTCTGAACATCAAAGGTCCAGAACTGCTGAATAAGTTCGTCGGTGAAACCGAACGGCAAATTCGCATTATTTTCCAACGGGCACGTGAGAAAGCAAGTGAAGGCACACCCGTGATTGTGTTCTTTGACGAGATGGACTCATTATTTCGTACTCGAGGCAGTGGTGTCTCCAGCGATGTAGAAAACACGATTGTGCCGCAATTGCTAAGCGAGATCGATGGTGTTGAAAGCTTGGAGAATGTAATTGTTATTGGTGCATCTAACCGTGAAGATATGATCGATCCAGCAATTCTTCGCCCCGGTCGTCTGGATGTGAAGATAAAGATCGAACGACCTGACGCGGAAGCAGCAATCGACATTTTTGCTAAGTACTTAACAACAGACTTACCTCTCTGCACGGTGGACTTAGCTGAGTACGGTAATGATGCGCAGGCGACTGCAACCGCGATGATTCAGCGCGTGGTTGAAGAGATGTATGCAACGACTCCGAACAATGAGTTCCTTGAAGTGACATACGCAAATGGCGACAAGGAAGTTTTGTACTTCAAGGACTTCAGTTCCGGTGCAATGATCGAAAACATCGTTAGTCGTGCCAAGAAGGCGGCGATCAAGTCGTTCTTAACGGTGGGCGTAAAAGGTATTACGATCGAACATTTGCTACAGGCATGCTTGGATGAATTCCACGAAAACGAGGACCTTCC
>CANKTT010000069.1 GCA_947486505.1 Actinomycetota bacterium
GGGCATGGCAGGTGGTAGCGCAGATGCAGCAGCGACACTTTTAGCCTGCGATGCATATTGGAATGCGGGAATTCCGCGCGATCAACTCGATGCAATGGCTGCAACACTTGGATCCGATGTGCCGTTCATACTGCATGGTGGTTGTTCACTAGGAATCGGCCGTGGCGACGTGCTGTCACCGGTAATGATTCGGGGAAGTTTCCATTGGGTGTTTGCCACGTTCGATGATGGTTTATCAACCGCTCAGATTTATGAAAAGGCTGACGAGTTACGTGGCCTGGAATTTGAAAATGAACCCGAAGTCCCAACCGAGTTATTCAGTGCCTTAGCAAGAGGCGATGCGCCCGCTCTTGGTCGTCTACTTCATAACGACTTGCAATTGGCTGCGATAACTTCGCGTCCACTATTGGGTCGAGTTCTCGAGCAGGGAATCGATTTAGGTGCATTAGGTGCAATCATTTCTGGCAGTGGACCAACGTGCGCGTTCTTAGTTCGCGATGAATCGAGTGCCATAGATTTAGTTGTTGCGCTGAGAGCTTCAGGCTTAGTTGATGATGTCCTGCATACCCATGGGCCAGTTCATGGTGCTCGAGTTATCTCGACATCAAGATAATCTTCTAGACTCTCTTAGATGAGCACACCTGATGAAGTCGACCGAATTGTCGATGCTTGGCAGCAAGAGCGGCCGGATCTTGACGTTGCTCCACTGCAAGTCTTGAGTCGAGTGTCGCGACTTGCCCGACACTTGGATATCGCCAGACGTGAAGCGTTTGCAGCAAATGACTTAGAGCCGGGTGAATTCGATGTACTGGCTGCTTTGCGCAGAACTGGAAAGCCATACGCGCTGACACCATCGGCGCTGATTTCACAAAACTTAGTAACAAGCGGAACTATGACTAATCGAATTGATCGCCTCGAATCTAAAGGCTTAGTAGCTCGCATGCCGGATCCAACGGATGGTCGTGGCGTCTTAGTGGAACTTACGCAATCTGGTAAGTCAGCCGTTGATCGCGCGCTTGAAGAATTGCTATCGCGTGAGAAATTGCTACTAGCAACAGTTTCGAAAACTGACCGCGAAAAGTTAGCAAGTGTATTGCGGGATATCGTTTTACCGTTTGATGAAGAGTCAGCTGGATTGGAGAACTAGCGCAAAACTAGTTGTCGATTCGTCTACTAATCAATCTTGGATTAATCTCAAGACCCACGGCGCCGTTCCAGACTAGATTCACCAGGTGCGCAATAACTTCATCCTTTGGAGTGTCGCGTTCATCCAGCCACCACTGCCCAGTTAAAGCAACCATTCCTACGAACATGTGTGCATACATCGGCGCCATTTGAAATGGGAAACCTCGTAATTTAAATTCTTTTGAAAGCAACTCTTCAACTCGCTGCGCTACATCTGAAAGAAGCGATGCGAAGCTTCCGGTAGCTGTAGCTGATGATGAGGCTGCTGGGGAATCGCGTAACAAAATCCGAAAGCCATCCGTGTTGGATTCGATGTAATCGAAAAGTGCAACTGCTGTTTGCTCCAAAAGTAAGCGAGGATGCACCGCAGTTAACGCCTTGGTAATGGAATTGAGCAGGTAAGTCATTTCGCGGTCGACGACTACAGCGTACAAACCGTCTTTAGATCCGAAGTGTTCGTAAACAACAGGCTTTGAGACATTTGCAGTATTTGCAATTTCTTCGACAGTTACTGATTCGAAACCTTTTTCGGCAAAAAGCATGCGTCCCACTTCAACCAGCTGGGCGCGACGTTCGTGTCCGGTCATTCGAACTCGGTCGGCATCAGTTGCCCGAGAACGCCCGGACGTATCCAGGTCGTTTTCATGATCGTGTGTGATCGCCACCGAATTTCCTTTGCTTGAGATGCTTACTTGCTCAGAATACGAGGTGATTTAGGTGCAATCAGCGGAATCACCATTACGTATGACTTGCTTGGCGAAATCAACTCACATTTAGGATACCGTGTCCGCAATTAGACATTGCTTCGAGCAAAACCCTATTCGTTTTGGGAATCTTGCCCATTGGCGAATAAGATTTGCAGGCAGGCCGAGGCCTGTATTCCCGGATCGTCTAATGGCAGGACAGCACTCTTTGGAGGTGCTTATCGTGGTTCGAATCCACGTCCGGGAGCAAGCTTGAAAGAGTAAACTGGGAACGTGGAAATAACGGGCGAACAATCTTCTCGGCCCGCAGCAATTATTGTCCTGGCTGCTGGTGCTGGCACTCGAATGAAATCCACGAAACCTAAAGTTCTCCATGAAGTTTTGGGTTTAACTTTGGTAGACCACGTTTTGCTCGCGGCATCCAAGTTAGACAGTGAAAAGACTTTGGTCATCATTGGTCACGGTCGGGATCAAGTTCAAGCGCATTTAACCAAGACTCACCCAGCTGTTGCTACTGCGATCCAAGACGAGCAAAATGGTACGGGCCATGCCGCAAAGATTGCATTAGAGGCCCTGGGCGAACTATCTGGTCCAGTCCTGGTTCTAGCCGGTGACACCCCGCTACTAACTACTTCGGATATGCAACTTACGCTAAACGCCTTGGCTGGAAAATCCGCCGCTGTTTTAACGGCGCATCTAGCTGACCCAACTGGCTATGGTCGCATCCTGCGCAATGCGACAGATGGATTCGAAAAAATCGTTGAACACCGAGATGCGAATGAATCTCAACGAACGATTACCGAAATCAACTCTGGTGTGTACGCTTTCGACGCCAGGTTACTTGCTGAAAGTCTTGCAAAGTTAACGACGGATAATTCGCAAGGGGAGCAGTATCTAACTGATGTGCTTGAAATCCTGCGAAGTGAAGGACATGAAGTAGCTGCTGTTGTGACGACAGAAGAGAACATTCTTGGAGTTAACGACCGCCGCCAACTTGCCGATGCTGGCGCATTGTTGCGAAGCCGCATAAACAATGAATGGATGATGGCAGGCGTCACGATGGTGGATCCAAACACAGTATGGATTGATCGAACTGCAGTGCTTGAATCCGATGTAACACTTTTGCCAAATGTTTCAATCACGGGATCCAGCTCAATTCGTGGTGGATCGACCATTGGCCCAGATTGTTCATTACATGACACGATTGCTGATCATTGCGCAACAGTTGTTCGTACGACTTCAAATGGCGCAGTTATCGGCGAAGGCGCAAACGTTGGCCCTTACACCTACTTGCGCCCAGGCACAGTCCTTGGTGCCGGTGCAAAAGCAGGTGGCTTCGTAGAAATGAAGAATGCCAATCTTGGCGCCAAAGCAAAAGTTCCGCATCTTTCATACGTTGGTGATGCCACGATTGGCGAAGGAACCAATATCGGCGCCGCAACAGTTTTTGTAAATTACGACGGTCAAGAAAAGCATCACACCCATGTCGGCAGTCATGTTCGAATTGGCAGCGACACTATGTTGGTTGCGCCGCTCGTTATTGGTGATGGGGCGTATACCGCTGCGGGTTCGGTAATCACGGAAGATGTTCCCGCTGGATCAATGGCAGTTGGCCGCGCCCGCCAACGCAACATTGTTGACTGGGTGTTGCGACGTAGACCCGGTAGTGACTCAGCTAACGCTGCACTGGCAGACTCAACTCATAAGAACTCCAAGTAAAGGAAACTAGATGACTGGAATCACGCAAAGTAATGCAAAGCGGATGGTTCTCATCGCAGGAAGGTCACACCCTGAACTTGCGCAAGCGGTTGCAGATCACCTTGGTACCGAACTAGTTCCAACCCGCGCTTACAACTTTGCCAATGGCGAAATATTTGTGCGATTCGAAGAATCCATTCGTGGCTGCGATGTCTTCGTGCTACAGACCCATACCGCTCCAGTTAACGAATGGATCATGGAGCATTTGCTAATGGTTGATGCTTTAAAGCGGGCATCAGCGAAACGCATCACAGTTGTCGCACCCTTTTATGGCTATGCCCGTCAAGATAAAAAGCATTCTGGACGCGAACCTATCTCAGCACGCTTGATGGCCGACCTTTTCGCGGCTGCTGGCGCTGATCGATTGATGAGCGTGGACTTGCATACCGCACAAATTCAAGGTTTTTTTGACGGACCAGTAGACCACTTGTTTGCTTTACCAATCTTGGCGGCTCATGTTGGTCGCACAGTTGATAGCAGCAAGATCACCGTTGTTTCACCAGATGCAGGACGCGTTCGGGTTGCCGAACGGTGGACCGATATTTTGGGCGCTCCACTTGCCATCATGCACAAGCGTCGTGACCCAGACGTGCCAAATGAAGCCAAAGTACTTGAAGTTGTTGGTGATGTGAAGGGTCGAATATGTGTTGTCGTTGACGACATGATCGATACTGGTGGCACCATTGTGAAGGCGTCAGAGGCATTATTCGAAAATGGCGCATCCGATGTAATCGTTACCGCTACGCACGGAATCTTCTCATCACCTGCAGCACAGCGCCTACAGGACTCTGGAATTCGTGAAGTGATCGTAACTGACACGCTTCCGATTCCACCTGAAAATCAATTCCCAAGCCTGACGATTTTGCCAATTGCACCCTTGCTAGCCCGCGCAATCAAGGAAGTATTTGATGAAGGTTCCGTTGCCAGCTTGTTCGACCATGTTGGCGTCTAGGAATTGCTTCTAAATTAAGGCTTTAAGTTACGTCCGTTTACTGGTTTTGGCCTTGGTCCAGACCTGGGCTAACCTAGGAGGGCTCCTCGGCGAGGGCCCTAAAAAGCCGTAATCGACGAAGGTCCGTTGTGGAGCTATCCATAAATGACCTAGTACGAGGAGAAATACATGAGTGACGCATTAGTCGCAGAAGCCCGTTCAGATTTTGGCAAGGGTGCAGCACGTCGCCTACGCCGTGACGGCAAAGTTCCAGCAGTGGTTTACGGGCATGGTATTGCTCCAATTCATATTGCTTTGGATGCCCATACCTTGAGACTTACTCTTCGCAAGAAAGTAACCTCACTTGAAATCGTCCTTAACGGAAAGACTGAAACCGTAGCACCACGCGATCTTCAGATTGACCCAGTGACCCGTGGCATCGAACATGTTGATTTGGTGTACGTAACCGCAGCAGAAGCCGCAACGTTGGCACGTGATGCTGCTGAAACTCACGCCCGTCAAGAAGCAGCAGCAGAAGCCGCAATTTCATTGGCAGAAAATAAGGCTGCAGCTCGCGCTGAAGCTGATGCCGCAAGCAGTGCTCCAGCAGCTGAAGCAGGCGCAAATTCTGGCAGCAGTGAAGGCTCTGACGCCAGTAGCGATGCACCTGCAGAGGAATCTGCAGAGTAAGACCGTGTCAGATAACGGTGCGTGGCTTGTAGTGGGACTCGGTAACCCGGGTCCCACTTACGCATCTACGCGCCACAACATTGGTGCCATGGTTATCGATGCTCTCGTTTCTCAAAATTCCGAAAAGTTAACCAGACATAAAAGAGCACTTGCAGAGGTGTGCGAAACTCGAATTGGTGGCGCGCAAGTTGTTTTAGTAAAGCCACTTTCATATATGAATGAATCCGGTGGTCCCGTAAAGGCGCTCGCCAACTTTTACAAAGTCGCTCCCGAACAAATCATCGTTTTGCACGATGAACTAGACATTCCACTGGCTGCAATTCGGGTAAAGCTAGGTGGCGGAGACAACGGCCACAATGGTTTGAAATCAATCCGTTCCGCAATGGGAAGTGGCGATTGGTTTCGAATTCGCCTTGGTATCGGTAGGCCACCAGGACAACAGGACCCAGCGGATTTTGTATTGCGCAGTTTTGGCAACGCCGAGAGCGCCGATGTTGCCGGACTTATTTCCGATGGTTGCGAAGCAGTTTCGACTTTGATTTCAAAAGGGTTAATCGAAACTCAGAATCTTTACAACTCATGAATGATCACGAGTTAGCCCGCAAACTTGCCCGCGAAACTGGCACGTTACTTCTAGGACTGCGAAAGCATGCCCAAGGCTTGCAAGGTGGCGAAGATGAAACCCACTCGGTATTAGCGCAGGAAGTTCTTGGCAGTGAAGGGGATCGAGTAGCACACGATTACCTAATGGAGCAGTTTTCAACCCATAGACCCAACGATGTTGTACTAAGTGAAGAGGGAGATTTAGAAGTTGCTCGCCTTAACGCCAAACGAGTTTGGATCATAGATCCACTTGATGGCACCGCGCAGTATTCAAGTGGGGGTGAAGACTTTTCAGTTCATATCGCGCTTTGGGAAGCGGGCGCATCTGCGCCCAGTCAGATCACAGTTGCCTGCGTTGCTGTGCCCACTCGAAATGAACTTTGGTCCATGGATGAACCAGTCCAGCGCTACCAACCGAATGGTGCACCAATTCGAATTTTGGTTTCCCGTAGCCGGCCACCGCGAGAGATAGATGTAGTAATCCAAAAACTTGAAGAGGCTTTTCCAGGGCGTGGTCGTGTCGAGATAATTCCTATGGGTTCAGTCGGCGCAAAAGTTGGAGCAATCTTGGCTGGCGATGCTGATGCTTATTTCAATTCAGGCGGTTTTTATGAATGGGATTTGGCTGCTCCGCTTGGCGTTGCAATTCACAATGGATTGTCGGTTACTGACTGCAGTGGCAATCAAATTGAACTGAATAAAGCAAACCTAAAGGTTAAAGATATTTTGATTTGTCGCCCAGAGATTACTTCTACAGTTGTTATGGCATTGAAAATCTAATGACTCTTAAGTTACTGAGCGATGCAATCGCAAACGACAAGATCTTTCAAGATGCACTGACTGATTTGAATTCGGGTCTCAAGGTTCGTCTTGCTGTGCCCAAAAGTGCAATCCCTTATGTATCAGCGACAATTGCCAACTCTCGACCTGTGGTTTTAATCGCAGCGACTGAACGAGCTGCACAGGATCTGGCTAACTCACTTATTGACTTTGTGCCAGAAGAAAACATTGCAGTTTTTCCGGCTTGGGAAACTCTGCCGCACGAACGCCTGAGTCCAAGCAGTGACACCGTTGGACGGCGAATGGCTGTCTTACGCAGACTTGCGCATCCAAACGAAGTGGCACCAATTTCGGTGCTAGTTACAAGTGCCCGAGCCTTCATCCAGCCGATCGTGGCCGGACTTGGTGACGTCCCAGCTTTAAACATTGCAACTGGCGATGACTTCTCATTGGATCTGCTGGTTTCCGAACTATCTCGATTGGGATTTGATCGCGTTGATCTAGTTGATCGCCGCGGTCAGTTTGCCGTTCGTGGAGGCATTGTTGATTTGTTTCCACCAGCCTTAGAGCATCCGTTACGTGTCGAGTTCTGGGCAGACACAGTTGAAGA
>CANKTT010000070.1 GCA_947486505.1 Actinomycetota bacterium
AATTCAGCACTCAGAAAGATTTGCTCTGATTTTGGCAACCCCTTTGGATTTCATCGCCAAGATAACTTCGCCGTTTATTTGGTTGCTTTCACATTCATCAGATGCGTTAGTGCGAATCCTTGGCGGTGACCCGCGGGCAGGCAAAGAGCAGATATCAGGTGAAGAACTTCGCGGCATGGTTGCCATGCACGAGGATCTAACGCATGCAGAGCGTGAACTAATTGATGATGTATTCGAAGCGGGCGAACGAGAGATTCGTGAAATTATGATTCCTCGAACTGAAGTTGCATTTCTTGACGCTGACTTACCCGTATTCAAAGCAGTCAAAATTGTTGCTGACAAACCGCACTCACGATACCCGGTATCGGATGATTCAGAAGATGACGTTTTGGGATTCGTTCACGTTCGAGATTTGCTAGATCCTGAGATCCGGGAACGATCGATTCGGGTAGGTGACTTAGTTCGAGATGTTGCCAGACTTCCTGGTACCAAGCGTGTGATTCCGGCGCTCACTGACATGCGTGCAACTAATGCACACATGGCAATTGTGGTTGATGAATATGGCGGCACTGCAGGAATAATCACGATGGAAGATCTAGTTGAAGAACTTATTGGTGACATCCGCGATGAATATGACACTGATGCTTCCGAAGGTGTCATCCCACCTGGAAAAGATGTCGTTGTTGACGGGTTACTAAATCTTGATGACTTCTTTGAGGAAACTTTGATGGAATTGCCGGAAGGACCATACGACACGGCAGCTGGATTTATGGCGGCCCAGCTTGGTCGAATTCCTATGGTTGGCGATGAGATTGTGATTGAGACTGGAACTATGTCAGTAATGGAAATGGATGGCCGAAGGGTGTCCCGAATTCGCGTAGTTCGTTCTGCCACAATAGAGGAATGACACCGCGCGTTTTATCAGGCATCCAGCCAACTTCCGACAGTTTCCATGTTGGTAATCACCTAGGCGCGCTTCAAAACTGGGTGGCTATGCAAGAAACCCACGACTGTGTTTACTTCATTGCAGACATGCACGCGATCACTGTCGAACAGGATCCAACGACGCTTCGAAATCGAACCCTTCTGTCCTATGCACAACTTCTAGCTCTTGGCATTGATCCGAACAAATCAACTTTGATTGTGCAAAGCCATGTTCCAGAACATGCGCAGTTGATGTGGGTTATGTCTTCAATCACTGGTTTAGGTGAAGCAAACCGCATGACTCAGTTCAAGGACAAGTCGGCAAAGGGTGGCGCAGCAACCGCAAGTGTTGGCTTGCTGACTTATCCAATTTTGCAAGCCGCAGACATATTGCTTTATCAAGCCAATGCAGTTCCTGTAGGTGAAGACCAACGCCAACATTTAGAACTAACTCGCGATCTTGCAATTCGATTCAATGGTCGCTTCGGAGACACTTTCACAGTTCCCGAAGCACACATTGTTAAAGGCACGGCGAAAATTCAAGATCTGCAAGATCCAACAGCAAAAATGAGTAAGTCCTCGCCAGCGGGCTGCATAAATTTGTTGGATCCGTTAAAGACAACCGAAAAGAAGATTAAGTCTGCAGTTACTGATTCAGATTCAGTAGTTGCATTTGATCCCGCGAACAAAGCAGGCGTTTCAAACTTGCTGACGATCATGTCGGCGTACACCGGAACTGCTATTCCTGATTTGGTAAAGAGTTTTGAAGGTCGAATGTATGGCGACTTGAAGAAAGAAACAGCCGCAGCCGTTTTGAGTTTCGTTGAACCGTTGCAGACCAAAGTGGATTCTTACATGACAGACCCTGCAGAGCTTGAGAACTTAATGCGAAAGAGTTCTGCACGTGCTCGTGAGATTGCGGCAAAGACATTGGCAGATGTTTACGACAAACTCGGATTCGTTCATCCATGATTTTGAGTAACCGATGAGTTGGGACGTTGTACTTTTCGATCTCGATGGCACAATAACTGATAGTGGCCTGGGTGTAGCAAACGGAGTTTTATACGCTCTGGAAAAGATGGGTTACCCGAAACCAAACGATGCTGAATTGAAAAAGTATCTAGGCCCACCGCTATGGACTTCATTCCAGGACTATGCCGGAATGCCAGAATCAGATACTCCCGAGGCAGTGCGTTTGTATCGCGAGTATTACAACGAAACAGGTGCATTCGAAAACTCGGTTTACCCGGGAATTCCAGAATTGTTAACGAAGTTGAATGCTGACGGAAAGCGGTTGGCAGTAGCAACTTCGAAAGTTGATTACGCGGCTTTAGCGATCTTGCGTCACTTCAATCTGGATCATCACTTCGATGTGATTGCTGGCTCTGATGAAACTGGTGAGCTACGTGGCACTAAGGCATTGGTCATCGAGTACGCCCTTTCAGAATTGAAAATGTGTGACGGGACCTCAATCGTGATGATTGGGGACCGCGAGCACGATATCTTGGGCGCGAAAGAACACGGAATTCCCGGAATCGGAGTGCTTTACGGGTACGGCGATCGGTCAGAACTCGAGGCTGCGGGTGCAATGGATATTGCGGGGGAAGTTTCAGATTTAGAACTGGCCCTGTACCGCTAGATTCGGTTTGAGAATTCGGGCATTTATGGTGTGCGGTACATCACAGCGGATTTTCAAAAGCACGACTGCACGGTTGGGCCGTAGACCCTAAACTTTGGGCTATGGCTGTTAAATCAATGGAAAATGGTGTTTCGGCACCGGGTCGCGCAAAAATCGGATTTAGGCACTTACGAACTGACAAATGGTGGGTAGAGCCACTTATCTCTGTCATCGTCCTTCTTTCATTCATTGCTTACTCAACTTGGCGAGCATTCGAAAATGATTTTTACTACGTTGACCATTTAGTTTCACCGTTTTATTCGCCATGTCTAGCGACATCTTGTCCGCCAGAAGCCGCGATGTTTGGCACGCCGTTTGGTGATTGGTGGACATTGTCACCAGCGCTATTGATTTTGGTTTTCCCACTTGGGTTCCGTTTGACCTGCTACTACTACCGCAAGACTTATTACCGAGCGTTTTGGATGTCACCACCTGCATGTTCAGTAGCTGAACCACACAAAACCTACACAGGTGAAACCCGACAGCCACTTTTGCTACAGAACTCACACCGTTACTTTTTCTTCGCCGGACTTATCTTCAATGTCATCTTGACTTACGATGCGATCTTGGCATTCCATGGCAAAGATGGTGGCTTTGGAATGAGCGTAGGCACAGTTGTTCTGCTGGCAAATGCGATTTTCCTATGGATGTACTCACTGTCATGCCACTCTTGCCGTCACGCAATCGGTGGTCGCTTAAAGCACTTCAGTAAGCATCCATTCCGCTACAAGGCTTGGACCTTCGTTTCAAATCTAAATCCACATCATCCAAAGTTTGCCTGGGTTTCGCTGATTGGCGTTGCTCTGTGTGACCTGTATGTACGCAGTGTCGCAACAGGCCAAATCACAAACATCTACTTCTTCTAAGGGGACTTGAACACTCATGGCTGAATTTGAGCGTCACGAATACGACGTTGTAATCATCGGTGCTGGTGGCGCAGGTCTGCGCGCCGCAATCGAGGCACGGGCAAGTGGCTTGCGTACCGCAATCATTTGCAAGTCCTTGTTTGGTAAGGCACATACCGTTATGGCTGAAGGTGGCATTGCCGCCAGCATGGGTAACGTCAACAGTAAAGACAACTGGATGGTTCACTTCCGCGACACCATGCGTGGTGGAAAGTTCCAGAACAACTGGCGCATGGCAGAACTACATGCCAAGGAATCACCAGACCGCGTTTGGGAACTAGAAACTTACGGTGCACTTTTCGATCGCACTCCAGAAGGCAAAATCAGCCAGCGTAACTTCGGTGGTCACGAATACCCACGCCTAGCTCACGTTGGTGACCGCACTGGCTTGGAATTGATTCGCACCATGCAGCAAAAGATTGTTTCGCTGCAGCAAGAAGACTTCGCAGAAACTGGCGATTATGAATCAAAGATTAAGGTCTTTGCAGAACTAACCATCACTGAAATTCTTAAGACTGATGGCAAGGTTTCTGGCGTACTTGGTTACTGGCGCGAGTCCGGCGAGTTCGTAGTATTCGAAGCTCCAGCTGTTGTTCTAGCAACTGGTGGCATCGGTAAATCCTTCAAGGTAACTTCCAACTCATGGGAAGGTACCGGTGACGGTCACGCACTAGCCCTTAAAGCTGGCGGAAACTTAATGCACATGGAATTCATTCAGTTCCATCCAACCGGCATGGTTTGGCCACTTTCTGTTAAAGGCATCTTGGTTACTGAATCCGTGCGTGGTGATGGTGGCGTGCTTCGTAACTCAGACGGCAAGCGCTTCATGTTCGACTACATCCCACCGGTTTTCGTAAAGCAATACGCAGACACGGAAGAAGAAGCCGATCGCTGGTACACCGATCCAGACAACAACCGTCGTCCACCAGAACTGCTTCCACGCGATGAAGTTGCGCGTGCGATTAATACGGAAGTTAAAGCCGGTCGCGGTTCCCCACATGGTGGCGTATTCCTGGACGTTTCAACTCGTCTAGCCCCAGAGGTAATCAAGGCCCGCCTCCCATCCATGTGGCACCAGTTCAAGGAACTTGCTGACGTCGACATCACGAAGCAGGCCATGGAAGTTGGACCTACTTGTCACTATGTAATGGGTGGCGTTCAGGTTGATCCAGACAGTGGAGCTGCGACTGGCGTTCCTGGTCTATTTGCTGCTGGCGAAGTGGCTGGCGGTATGCATGGTTCAAACCGTCTTGGTGGAAACTCACTTTCTGACCTTTTGGTATTCGGTCGTCGCGCAGGTGTTGGAGCAAGTGAGTACGTAAGTGCTCTTGGCTCCAAGCCAAAGTTGGAACAGGCTGAAATCGATCGCGCATTAGCTTCTGCGCTGGCTCCATTCAAGGGCGACAGCAAAGAAAATGCTTATGCCGTTCATTACGAACTCCAGCAGATGATGAATGACTTAGTTGGCATCATTCGCGTAGGCGCTGAAATGCGAGAAGCAATCGAAAAGCTTGAACTCATGAAGGAGCGCGCAAAGCACGTCAGCGTTTCAGGTGATACTAAGTTCAATCCAGGTTGGCATATTGCGCTTGATCTGATGAACATGTTGCTGGTCAGCGAAGCGGTTGCTAAATCAGCCATGGAACGTGAAGAATCACGCGGTGGTCACACTCGCGATGACTTCCCAACCATGGATCCAAAGTGGCGTGCGATTCACGTCATTACGTCATGGGATGGCTCAAAGGTAAGTACCGAGCGCCAGACCCTACCTCCAATGCCAAAAGAACTTGCTGAATTGTTTGACGTTGAAGAACTGAAGAAGTACCTGCTGCCTGAAGAACTGGCGCAGCTTGGAATGGGAGGCAACTAATGGGTTACTTAGCATCGATGCGAATCTGGCGCGGTAACAGCGAGGCCGGTCAACTCGAAGAACACAAAGTTGAAGTTGGCGAAGGCGAAGTAGTACTTGACGTCATCCACCGCCTGCAGGCCACAGATGCACCAGACCTAGCTGTCCGCTGGAACTGCAAGGCTGGCAAGTGTGGTTCTTGCAGCGCTGAAATCAACGGCAAGCCAAGTCTTATGTGCATGACTCGCATGAATACTTTTGCCGAAGACGAAGAGATCACCGTGACTCCACTTCGTGCGTTCCCAGTCATCAAGGATCTTGTCGCTGACGTATCGTTTAACTACAAGAAGGCACGTGAGATCCCAGCGTTCAAGGGACCTGACAACCTAAAGCCAGGCGAATACCGCATGGAACAGGTCGATGTTCAGCGTAGCCAAGAGTTCCGCAAGTGCATTGAGTGCTTCTTGTGTCAGGACACATGCCACGTGATTCGCGACCATGAAGAAAACAAGGAATCCTTCGCTGGACCTCGATTCTTCATTCGCCTTGCCGAACTCGACATGCACCCATTGGATACGCGCGATCGTAAGCGGGAAGCTCAAGAAGAGCATGGCCTTGGTATGTGTAACATCACCAAGTGCTGTACTGCAGTTTGCCCAGAACACATCAAGATCACTGACAATGCGATCATTCCGATGAAGGAACGCGTAGTTGATGAGAAATACGATCCACTGGTATGGCTAGGACGCACAATCGGACGCCGTAAATCGGACTAACCTCTACTCATGGGGATTACACAGTCAGGGCTACCAATTGACCCGGTTTATGGACCGGAATCACGCGATGGCTGGGATCCAAAGGTTGAGCTAGGTGAGCCGGGTGAATTTCCATTCACACGTGGTGTTTACCCAAGCATGTACACCGGACGTCCTTGGACCATGCGTCAGTACGCAGGCTTTGGAACTGCTGCCGAATCCAATGAGCGATATCACCAACTGCTAGCAGCTGGAACAACTGGCCTTAGCGTTGCCTTCGATCTGCCTACCCAAATGGGTTACGACTCTGATCACCAATTAGCTCAAGGTGAAGTTGGCAAAGTTGGCGTAGCTATCGACACTGTCGAAGACATGAAGATCTTGTTTGATCGGATCCCTTTAGATCAAGTTTCAACTTCGATGACGATTAATTCGCCAGCTTCAACTTTGCTGCTCATGTATCAGTTGGTTGCTGAAGGTGAAGGAATTCCTGGAACAGCGCTTAATGGCACGATTCAAAATGACGTACTTAAGGAATATATCTCCCGTGGAACCTACATCTATCCACCGGCAGCATCATTGCGTCTGACAACGGACATTTTCGATTACTGCGCAAAAGAAATCCCGCGCTGGAATACAATTTCAATTTCTGGATATCACATGGGTGAAGCTGGAGCTACGCCAGCGCAAGAAATCGCATTCACACTTTCCAACGGCATCGAATATGTCCGAGCCGCAATTAAGGCTGGAATGAACATTGATGACTTTGCACCTCGTCTTGCGTTCTTCTTTGTTTCTCGAACCACAATTTTGGAAGAGATTGCGAAGTTCCGGGCGGCTCGCCGGATTTGGGCGCGCATCATGAAAGATGAATTCAAAGCCACAAATCCAAAGAGTCAGATGCTTCGTTTCCATACTCAGACTGCTGGTGTGCAGCTAACAGCGCAGCAGCCTGAAGTAAATCTCGTTCGAGTAGCAATCCAAGGCTTAGCCGCGGTGCTAGGTGGCACTCAGTCACTTCATACCAACTCTTTTGATGAAGCCATTGCGTTGCCGACAGAGAAAGCAGCTCGATTGGCACTTCGTACGCAGCA